>JBAXBD010000562.1:0-4544 GCA_037142165.1 Schlesneria sp.
GTCAGGCGCGTTTAACGGACGAACCGTTGACCACACCGGTGTCCCGGTAAAGGGTGCGAAGGTTGTTCTGAAACAAGGTAAGACTGAAGTCGGCCAATCGGTGACCGATAGCGAAGGGCGTTTCGCCGTTCAAAATCTGAAATCTGGTGTTTACCAGGTCAGTTGCGGAGCGACCGAAGGGACCTACCGCCTGTGGGCTCAGCAATCGGCACCTCCAGCAGCAAAAACACAGGGGCTGTTGGTTCTTGGTGAAAACGGCGCACGCGGTCAATACGGATGCTGTTGCGACGACGGATCGGGAGTATGGTTGTGCTGCGCTGGCGCACTTATCGCCGGTATCGCCGTTGCAGCTCTGGTGATTGCCATCACAGCCAACAACAAATCCGATGACGATACCCCCCCAAAGCCAGTTTCCCCTTGATCCGGGGATAAGATACTCGCAAGAGAATTCGCCGCCAGAAGTTGTGTCGCACCTTCTGGCGGTTCTTTTTTAAGACAATCATATCAATCTGAATTGCTCCGGACTTCTGCCAAGAGACTTGGATCTTGAGCCCGTAACGATTCCGAATCGTTCACACGATTCCCCCTTCGCACCGTCCGAAAATGTAGTCCTGAATCGCAACAATAGCAGTACCGATCGTATTGTGAATCTTATTAAACGATGCATGTCTACTACCAAGGTGAGCGCCGTACGACGTGTAAAGCACAGGTAATTCCCTTCGACTTCTGATTTCGTAAGATCATCTTGAGGAGAGTCAATGGCATAGCCCGTCGCCACAGTTTCACGCCACATTGAAATTAACGGCAACGAATTCACTGCGGCGTGAGTACCTGCTATGGCGAACGCGATCTGATACCGCGAGCACGACTTCGTTGTTTGATCGCGACCGCAGAAGCTTCTGAAAATATCGAGATCGTATTCGTAGAGGCATTGTGTTTAACGGTCAAAGCCAAATATCAGACCCGGAAAGATCGCTTCATTGGCCGATGCCAAGACGCCCAGCGTGTACCGGCAACCCCCCTCGACTGCACGATTGGCATTTAGCCGGCGCCATTCGTCGATCGGTTGATCTTGGTTGAGCCTTACTTTTTTGTATCCGACAGGTCCAGGTCGCTGACATATCGCGTGATTGACAATTCCACTTCTGGTGAGCTCTCGTGGTTGTTGATCCGTCGGTCCCAAAGAATCATCTTCGATGGGATTCCGACAACCCGTCCCAATCCCATCAATCACGGGACGGGCAGCCCCACGATCAATCTGAGGTCGCGTCGTAGAAAGTTTTGCGGACGTGCGCGTCTGATCGTGCCTGCCCCAACTTCTGAGACCACCTGCAGATCCGCCTGTGGTTGTTAGAAATGCTCCGAAGAGGAAAAGCCGCAAGAACGGAGACATGCTTTGAGACTCCGTTCTTAGTGAGCCGCCGTTGGCGGTTCGCTCGGAACTTCCGCTTTATGTACCTGAGGAACTTTGGTGTCATTTCTAACGTCAAGTTTCTCAAGGTGAGAATTACTTTCGCAAACCCCAAAACGGAATGTCGTCGTCGCCAAGCAATTTCGAATTGGGGGGCGATTCTGATGAATGGTCGATAAATTGGATTGTTGACTTAGCCTCGTTCGATTCCTGGCTTGTTGCCAATATCGGTTCTGATTCAGGAACTTCTTCCAATTCAAGCTCCTCTTGCTGCGCGTCCCGTTCTTTTTTTCGAATTGAAATGGCGACTTGGCCTGTGACATGACCGGCAGTAGCACCGGCGACGGTAAACAAGATCCCTTCCCACCAGGGGACAAAGGTCCCCGTCAAAGACATCGAGTGAACACCCATCTGCGGATAGACAACGCGATACGTCTCACGTTCAATGGTCCAATCATCATTCGTTCTTGCATAACCAAGAATGTCATTGACACCTTTTGTGTGTCGCCACAGTGACATGACAGGTAATTCGTTGAAGACGGCATAGGTTCCAGGGTGCGATTGCGAATGAATATCCTTTGCGTATGCGGCTTCGTGCAGAACGACCGCAGAGACATCTGAATTAATATAAAGCGAATTTGTAAACGGATTATATGTATCCCCTCCGAAGACGCGCCCGGGGAGTAAAGTATAATGAGCTATACTCACTAATCCGGCCGAGTACCGCCACCCGGCAGCAACACGTCTATTCTCTCGCAGCCGCCGCCACTCGCCCTTGGGATCGTACTGATTCACGCGGACAAGAACGTCTGTCAGATCGTTTTCTTCCAAATAAGCGGTTAGCTTTGCTCGAGTCTCGTCAGTCAAATCGTGGTTATTCACGTGAGAATTCAGCGACAGAATTCGAGACCAGATCCCTGTGAACCAGGCAATGTTATCCAGTGTTTTCTGAGGCTGGCCATAATCAAAGACAACTTCGGCTTGACCGTCTTCCTCTGGCGGATGAAATCGTGAATACCCGTAAGGTACCGTCGCGCAGCCATTTCCACAGATCAAGCAAACAACCGCGAGCCAGATCCACTTACTGGATGTTCTTTTCGGCCCATAGATCGTCATGCCAGTCACCATCGCTCTCCCACCCTGCGCTCTGCAATCTTAATGCGGCGATTTGCAAACAATTTTTCAAACGACCGAGCACCGGGTAAGCGTGTTTCATATCGATTTCATGCAAATCGGACAATTCCGAGTTGACTGTCGCCGGAATTTTCGATTTTGATTTTCGGCGTCGTGCGAACGTCGTCATTGGTGATTCTGCACGCGAAAATGCCATGACATTCTGAATTCTTGTCCGAAAAAGTTGCAAAAGTGCGAACTGAGGCAAACGGGAAGCCGATCACCGTTTTAATTATGTAAAAAATGGTGATCGGCCAAATCTGCGAGATCGGTCCCTTCGGCACGCAAGCATCCACGATCGTCAGCGTCGGGCTGCGGGATGCTTAAGTGGTAGCCAGGCACCATCCAATGCACTGCTGGCGACACATTGCTGAATGAAGTACATCCCTTCAACACCATCGTAAACGTTCGGGTAAACGGTGTTACGTCGTTCAAACGACTGTCCAGTAGCTCGTTTCACCATATCGTCGTAGGCAAAGCGATACACGTTCGCAAACGCTTCGAAAAACGCTTCGGGATGACCACTTGGAAGCCGACAGGCGGCTTTTCCTGAGGCATTCATGAACGGGGCATTGGGATCACGAGTGTAAACCGAATGAGGATGCCCGTTGCGGCGAACCATCATTTCGTTCGGATTTTCCTGACGCCAGGACAATGCACCCTTCGTACCGTCAACTTCGATAAACAAATCGTTCTCACGACCATGGGAAATCTGACTTGCCGTAACCGTACCAAGACCGCCGTTTTCGAAACGGACCACTGCATGGCCGTAATCGTCCAGCAATCGACCTGGCTCGAACGCCTTCAGATGACAAGAAACCTTTTCCGGCAACAGCCCGGTCATATATCGAGCGAGGTTGTAAGCATGGGTACCGATGTCCCCAAAACAACCAGCGGCCCCCGATTTGGTCGGGTCTGTTCGCCATGCAGCTTGTTTCTGGTCAGACGATTCCAACCGAGTTCGTAACCAGCCCTGGATGTAGTTGGAACGAATCGCCTGGATCTCACCCAGTTCACCCCCGAGGATCATTTCTCGAGCCTGTCGTACCAGCGGATATCCAGTGTAATTATGGCTGACGGCGAAAACCGCACCTGATTTCTCAACCAGTGAAGCCAGTTCTTCGGCCTGAGCCAGATCGAATGTCATCGGCTTATCACAAATGACGTTAAAACCCGCCTGAAGAGCCGCTTTTGCCACGGCAAAGTGAGTGTGGTTCGGGGTCGCCACCGTCACAAAGTCAATTCGCGTATCAGCAGGTAGAGCAGCCTCTTTCTGACACAATTCTTCGTACGAACCATAGGCCCGATCGTTCGCAATGTCATAAGACGGAGCCGAAGACTTGGCGCGAACGGGATCGGAAGACAACGCCCCGGCGACCAGGGCCGCTCGATTGTCGAGTACCGCAGCGGTCGCGTGAACCCGGCCAATAAATGACCCTTGCCCTCCGCCAACCAGAGCCATACGCAGTTTACGGTTTAACGATCCGTTGGTGGTTTCCATGGTCTGTTCCTCAAGAATGCCGAATCAAATGAAGATGATGCACGCAATACGCCAGTGCTTCTGGGGCGCCGATCGATGATTTGTTCGCGTGCGAAGTCGGAGCATATCGGGCCGGGACGGAAAATTGAAGTTCGCGAGCAGAAACACGAAGTCGCCGAAAAGTACTCCAATTTCATCGCCGCCGTTTGCCGCCCAATCCAACGACACGCGGATGAGATAAAGAAAACGCCGTTCGACATTTTTTAATTTTTTTCAATATTTTGCGTGACATTCTGTCGCACACCTCGCCTTCCACTAAAGACGAGAATCTTGCATTCTCCTGCATCCATCGCAGGAGCAATTTGCGTGACGTCGCTGATTTCACTCACTCCGACCCGCAAAACTTTTTCAATATGGTCTCAAATATGGATAATCCGCGTACCAATCGTTTTGGATTCATGTGTCTGAATGCGACTCAGG
>JBAXBD010000563.1:0-4537 GCA_037142165.1 Schlesneria sp.
CGGGTGACGGAAACGGCCCACCCCAGAACCCGAGCGTAGCGTCCCCCTGAAAATCGCCGGTCACACCGCCGTTCTCAAGGATGTGGTGCGTCATGACCCCTAGTGCACGACTGACTCGCTCAAGCAGACCAATCAGGTCGCCCGCTTCGTTCTCAACTCGCTGACTGAAACCACGCAGGTCGCAGAACATGACAGTCACGTCGCATTCACTCGGTTCTAGCAGCGTTGTATCAAGTTCGTCACCCAGCGCCGCCAAGATGGGTGGGGCAAAAAACTGTCGTAACCCAGCCTTCTGCCTTTCAAGCCGCTTTGCTCGAACGACCGAACTGATGATCTCGGCAACGAGTTCGGTGAATTTCACATCCGCTTCAAGTTGCAGTGCATCCGAGAGGGTTGTTCCGGGGACAAATGTCTTTCCCATCCGCCCGGCAACGTAAAGTCCGGCGGTTTCCATCGAAAGGCCTGGAACAGGAGTGCAATAGGCCCAGTCAAACTCCTGCATCAACGTTTTATCATGAGGCTGGGGAGCGTCCTTTTCCCAGATGTGCAGGACGCTGGATTGACGACGCTCGAGTGCCTCGGTAACCAGGCGCCGACTTGGACGGAACGGGCCCGCCGTCTCGTGTCGTCGATCCCAGTGCAACATCTGCACTTCTTCCGTCCCTGATGTCGTGACAATCGCAACCGCCTCGGCGTGTACCACCCCTTTGAGCAGAAGATTGGCAAGTCGAGAAAACAGCTCGTTGTCGTCGCGGGCACCCGAGATGACCTCGGGCAGATGCGTCAGGACTTCAATCCGGTTCTCAGGGTCCTGATAACGGATTTTTCTCAGTTCAGCCGGTTTGAAAGCCACTTCTTCAAACGGTGGCGCAACACTTCCCACTTCCGTTTCCGGTTCTGTGACATGAAACGTCGTGGAACCAATCACGAAGTGCTGCCCAACTTCAACACGACATGTACCGACCGCCTCGCCCGCGAAAAATAATGGATTGCGAGCCGATTCCTGTCGCGAGAGCTGCAAGTGATCCTGATGAACATCAACCAGTACATGTTGACGTGAGATTTGACTATCCCAGGGGATACTTAATGCCGACAGCGGATCACGTCCGATCAGATATCGCGTACCCGGTTCCAGGGGCTTCCGCCATCGTTGGGTTGATTCCAATCCTTGAGCGACAAGTTCAAGCACTACGATGTCCGCTGTTGACGGTTAACGAGAGAAACAATTTCAACTTTTTCCGTCGACTTTTCGTCGTACATGATGGAAACATTAACAACGTCTGGATCAGTAGCGGAGGCTCCAGCCGCGGCACAAAGCCATCTCCAATCTTCATGGAAACGACAACAACGACTGGATGCTCAATGAACCACCTTTCACGACGAAAGTATCTGTTCCAGATCCACCGTCTAACGTGATGATTGCAACTTTGGCATTCGTCATCGTGAATGTATCGTTACCAGCCCCCATTTGAAACGTGGGGATATTTACCGAGCTGTTCAAGATGGTGAGCGAGTCGTTCCCATCGGCAAGGTTGCCTGTCAAATTGATAAACCCGTTACGATTGAATGACCACAAGTTAAGGCCGTTGATTCGGGTTCCATTCGAACCGGTCACCGTGACGATTCCGTTTTGAGCGGTCAGCGTCACCGTGTTGTTCGCGGCATCCCCAAGCAGATTCAACGTGTTGGTACTCGCCGTATAAGTTGCGATGACGTTGTTCGTCGGAGGCGCAGCAGCCGTCAACAGCGTCAGGACGAAACCTGCCATAAGCATCGATTGAGATTGACGGCGACTCATGAAACGCTCCTTGATCCGGCGCATACGACCAGCATTACCTGATGGACCGATCATTATGACGAAGCAGGGAACCGTTGTCGCGTCAATTTTTGTTGATTGTTTTTCTGCCTCTTGCGAACGTCGAACGGATTTGACGCCGCCGGTTCCATCAATCCGGTGATTTCGCTAGCTTCTGGCGACGAGCCAGGTGAATTCATAAAGTCACAATCATGCGTATCCCAACATCTCGAGCACGGTCTTCTCAAGTCGACATGCAGACGGCGATGACTCCGTTGATCGATGTTGTGTTTCAACTATTGATCTTTTTCATCTGCGCGTCGACCGGTCACATGAAAGAGTTGTTGCTGCCGACCGACTTTCGGGCCGGCGCGATCGGCGCGGCAGAAGCTCCCGAGATCGAAAAGCCGCTTGGCGAAGTCTGGCTTCGATTGAAACGCGAAAATGATGAAACGATCGCCTTTCTCGAAGGTCGCGAATTTCGTGAACTTGGCAGTCTCGACGGGACGCTGCAAATTCTGTCAGAGGCTTCAACAGAAATTCCCGTGATTCTGGAAATCGCAGGTGAAGTCCCGCTGGGCGATGTCATTCACGTCTACGATTCGTGCCGAGCCGCAAAATTCCGTTCCGTGAATTTCGCCGTTTCAAAGTCGAAAACGACAGAGGCGGTCAACCCCTAATGTTCTCTGAAGACATCGCCACCATCGAAAGTTGTCGTCGTCTTCTCCGTCTTTTTGATCGTTTCGACCCGTTCTTCTAAACAAGGGGTGCCGAGATTTCCAGTAAGTCGACGGCTGGTTGGCGATTGCAGAAGATTGTGGCGAGTCGTCCATAGGTGATCGCACCGACCGGCATTTGAAGTTGTCTGGCGAGTTCCCGGCCGGCCGTCAATTCCAGGATTGCTCCGAGATCGATGTGTCTCAGCACATTATGGTTGATCAGGATTCGCCCCAGCGGGATCTGCTCGGCAATGATCTGCTCCCGAACAGATTCCGTCACGTACTCAAGGTGAAAACGGACAAATCCGAATTGAACGGGAATATCCGTTCCGTGTTTCAGCAGCAGGATCTTGCGGGCATATTCGTTACCGTCGAGTCTGCTGTCGAGCACGCGGACGTCGACCGAACATTGATGATAAGTTTCCATCGCGACCGTCATGTGATGGTCGTGTGCGAGCATGGTCTTATACGGCTCGGGCGTGAGGGCAGACGGAATATGTTCCGCACGAAGAAATAATGATTCTGAACCGGGAAAAAGTTTCGTCAGTGAGTGAAGTTCGTCGTGTGGATTCATCGCTCGGCTGTATCTCAAAAGGAATTTTTCACACGGAAACAGACCCGTTGAGTGGAGTCTTAGAACACCGGGCTTCCTTCGTCAATTGGTGAATGTCGTCTTCGAAGCGGTGTCCGCTTGCATCCTCGAAAGGATGGCATCATGCTGGTCTTGCGCCGAGTTCCTCATGCGGGTCTTTCCGAACGATTCGATCCCCCTTAATTCGGAGGTTTCCATGAACAATTTGTCTCGTCGCGGTTTCCTGGTCACTTCGTTATCGGCAGGTGCCGCCGCTCTCGCTTCGGTCACATCGGCGGACGATGCACCGGTGGAACCGATCATCGATATTCATCAGCACACGAATTATCGCGACCGCTCCAGCGACCAGCTTATCGCTCATCAGCGAGCCATGGGCGTTACGCAAACGATCCTGCTCCCGGCGGGAACATCCGTCAAACGCCCCTCCACCGGGGATGGAATCCATAACGGTCTTGGCGGGGTCGGTGCCGGGGGAAATGAGACCGTTCTGACAATGTCGCGACAATATCCGAAGGAATTCTTTTTCGGAGCAAACGAAGTGACTGACCTTTCGGAAGCCCGAACTGAAATTGCCAAATATCTTGATCTCGGTGCGATTATCATCGGCGAACAGAAATTTGGTTTGGATTGCGATTCGGATGCCAGCCAGGTCCTCTATTCTCTGGCAGCGGAATATCGAGTTCCGATACTGATCCATTTCCAACATGGAACTTACAACCTGGGTTTCGAGCGATTTTCGAAGATGCTCGAAAAATATCCGAAAACAAACTTTATCGGACATGCTCAAACCTGGTGGGCCAACATCGACAAGAACCATACCGATCAGAAGGTGCTTTATCCCAAAGGAAAAGTCACAGCAGGTGGCCTGACCGATCGTTACCTGTCGGACTATCCGAACATGTTCGCGGACATGTCTGCCGGTTCCGGACTGAATGCTTTGACTCGTGACGAAGATCACGCCCGAGAATTCCTTGAACGGCATCAGACAAAGATCCTGTTCGGTAGCGACTGCGACGATCGAGTCGGAACGGGGACCGCTTGTCAGGGATCTCAAACAATCGCCGCCATTCGCAAGCTGGCCCCCAACAAGGCTGTCGAACGAAAGATCTTTTACGAAAACGCGAAGACTCTGTTTCGCATTGTCGGCTAACGACTTTGCCGCAAGGGGAATGCGCGAGTTATTACCATTGATTCGTGTCCTGGAAGGACTAAAGCCATTAGCCGGTGGTTGAGCGCCAGCGACACCACCGGATCAGGTTCGATGTTGGAAATTTCATCCTGGAAGGATGACAGAAGCGTTGTTCAGACAGCGCTGCATTCTCCGAACTGATACCGGCCAATCATCGTTTTCTGGAATCCCTCCGGGATTCAAAACCTTTTCGGTCGTCATATCCGGTGGTGTCGCTCCGCTCAACCACCGGCTGATATGGA
>JBAXBD010000564.1:0-4534 GCA_037142165.1 Schlesneria sp.
GTTGTCTGGTTGGCGCTGGGGGCAGTTACCATTCTGACGCTGCTCAACATGCTCGGGGTTCACGCGGGAAGGCATACTCAAAAGGCACTCGTCATTGCCAAACTTTTGGGATTGGTACTACTGATCGTGGCGGGGCTGACGTCGAATTCCGTTGTTTCCATGGAAGCGACAAAGCCGATCAGTGGACCCGGCTGGTCACTGGCGATGATCCTGGTGTTGTATGCCTACGGGGGATGGAATGATGCCGCGTTTGTCACGGCAGAAGTTCGCAATCGGTCGCGGAATATCCCGCTTGCGCTTCTTTATGGGTTGGGTCTGATCGTGATCATTTACGTACTTGTGAATCTTGCCTATTTGCGTGCCCTGGGCTTTGAAGGACTTCGAAATTCCCAGCTGCCAGCGGCTGATGCCCTTGCGGCAGCCCTCGGTGAACATGCCGGGCGAGCGATGAGCCTTCTCGTGATGATTTCCGCTTTGGGTGGATTGAACGGACTGATCCTTGCAGTCTCACGAGTTCACGCGACAGTCGGTGCCGATCATGCGTTATTCTCGCTGCTTGGCCGCTGGTCAGAACGGACAAAGACCCCGGTCTGGTCGCTGCTGGCTCAAGGAGTCATTACTGTCCTGATGATTCTTGGCGTTGGCACCGAATCAGGCCGATCGTTGATCGATGCGGCACTCATTCGATCGTCGCTTCGAGCGATTCCCTGGGATCGTTACTACGGAGGATTCGATACCCTGTTTGCCGCTTCCGCGCCGATCTTCTGGTTATTCTTTTTGAGTACCGGAGTCGCATATTTCGTCCTGCGAATTATTGATCGGGATCGACCGCGCCCATTTACAGCACCCTGGTTTCCGCTATGCCCGCTCTTATTCTGCGGGATGTGCGGATTTGGACTGTACTCGGCGGCGAACTATGCAGGTCCACTGTTGCCATTAATCGCGGTTCCGTTCGCGCTTGGTATCCCCTTGTATTTTATCAGTGGGTGGCTTGGACGATTGTCATCGGTGAAGCCGCGTTCTTCTCAAACGTAATCGAATCATGAAGCCTCGACTTAACCGATGATGGTAAAGCCGCGGCACCCGAAGATTAATCGCCGTATTTTCCGCGAAAAGATCCCGCACTGAGTTGGCAGCCGCGGTTACTTCAATTGTTGCTTTAGCCACTCGTAAGCCTCGCGGCGCTGGGCTTCTGGAAAGTCATGCAGAGCATCCGGAGTGGCGAGTTTTAATTGAGTTTCAGCACCATAAAGAGCAAATACCGCCTCTGCTTTTTTGAAGGCTTTGCGGACTCCTTCCACTTCAAAATTGCTGTCGTTGATCGGTGAATTGGAATAACAGCCTCGGGGCGCAAGACCTGCCAGAATTTCGTAAAAATCGAACGGAACTTTGTTCGGATCGTTCTGGTAGGTCTCGCGGATCAGCGGCATATAGCGATCGCTCGTCCAACCTTTCAACTGACCCTTGTAGTAGTCGTGAAACGGAGTAAATCCACAACTTGTAATCACAGCCTTCAGCCTGGTATCAAAAAACGCCGTAAACAGCGCATTGTGCCCACCTAGCGAATGGCCGATCACACCGATTCGATTCTTGTCGACCTGCGGAAGTGTTTCGAGCAGATCGACCGCCCGAATGTTGTTCCAAATCGCTTTCATCGAACCACTGGCGTAGTGTGATCCCTGAGCTTTGAAGTCGTAACGATATTCACCGAATGAGGGATAGTCAGGGGCGATACAAACAAAGCCAAGTTCTGCTAACTCGTGTGCGTAACGCAAAGTCTGTAAACCACCCAGTCCAACGGGTTCGTCTTTCCCTACATTGTTTGTCTGGTGAAGACACAGCATGGCGGGGACGGAGGTCGTTTGGGGGATTTGCCTGGGAATCAGGATCCACGCCGGGACACGGTCGCCTGGCTCAGGTGTAAATCTCACCTTTCGACGAATGTACTTGTCTGTCATTTCCTCGGAGACAATTTCGACATCCAATGGAACTTTCCGAGTCTCATCGGGAAGCGATCCCATGACCAGTTCCATATTCGCTCGAATATGCTTCGTTCGCTCGGCCCAGTCAGTCTTCGTCGTGATTGGTCGCTCGTGTCCTTCGGCATCGCGTAGAACCAGCAATTTCGAGTGATCTGGATAAAAGATCGCATCAGCTTTGGGCAGATCGGCACGAATGTTGGACGTGTGCACGAACAGAAAGGACAGCAATAACAGCCATTTTGCTTTTTGCATCATCATCTTCGAAATGAGGTTACCCGGCGAAATTGAATAAGTTGCAACGGCGCGGCGTGCAGTTCGCGAATTCTTCCGACTGATCCACCTGAAAATCATATACCAGAATGAATTGAAAAGTGATGATTCAGTCAATTATTGACCGCAGTCCGTGTTCACTGTCTTTCAATTGACCCAAGTTTTTTAGCGCAGTTGGTCCGGCCAATCTTGCCGAATCGGGATTGACAGGGTTGGTGTTTTGGTTGAGATTCCGCCCGAATATTAACCCTTCGGATCGCACATCAATCTCTTTGTTTTCAGAGTCCTCATGAGTGCAACCTGCTCGGTACCAGCCTCCGTCTCTTCAACGACCCATCGGCCTGTGACGCTGTCTCGGACCAGCGGGGCGATGGCGCTGACGATTCGTATCGCGGGAGCGGGTGGAATGTTTCTCAGCCATATCGTTCTTGCACGAAGTTTGGGTGTCGTCGGATTTGGTGAGTATTCTCTGGCGATTGCCTGGCTTCAGGTTTTAACTGTCGCTGGCAAACTCGGCCTGGACAACACCTCGTTAAGGTATGTCGCTGAATATGTCACGAAGAACGAAGAAGGTAAACTGCGTGGCTTTATCAAAGCGTCGACCCGAGCATCGTTACTGGCCAGTACCACGGTTGCGGCCTTCGTGATCAGCACGGTCTTCGTCTTCAAGAATTCGATTGGCGAAGGATTGTCGAACTGTCTGATCGTCGCGGCAATCATGATTCCGCTGATTTCGCTACGCCAGATTCAAGAGGCGAGCCTGCGTGGTGTCGGTCGTCTCTTCGAAAGTCAGATCAGTACAGTGGTCTGGCCCGTACTGTTGTCCCTGCTCGCCGCCGTCGCATGGCAAACATCGTCATCCGGTATTTCTTCGTCAACAGCAACGATTCTGCATCTGATCGCAATCGCTACTGCTTCAATGATGGTTTATCAATTCCAGCGACAACACGCCGTTTATGGCGACCAGATTCCAGCGAGTGATTCGTGCCGACAACTGTGGAAGCATACGGCGATGGCCTTTCTGTTCGCCGAAGCATTGATCGCACTGAAAAGTCGAGCCTGCGTTGCTCTGGCAGGAATGCTATTAGACCGGGAAGCGGTGGGGCTATACGGAGCGATGGAGAAATTCGCTGACGTGTCCGTTCTGGCAAGTCAGTCTCTCGGCTTGATTATCGCACCTCAATTCGCCTCACTGTACGCGGCGGGCCGCTATCCTGAAATGCGTCGCCTGATGAAACAGGGTCAGTTTCTTGGGCTGGCATTTACGCTGCCTGTCGCTCTCACAGTCGCATTTTTCGGCGACTATGTTTTCCTGCTTCTCGGGCCCGGTTATCAGGCGGGTTGGACAGTGCTGATGGCGTTACTCGGTTCGGCCTGTATCGCGGCGTTTTCCGGTCCGGCCGCGTACGTACTCCAGATGACTGGCCGCGAACGAACCATGCTTGCAATCACGGCAGCCAGTGCCGCAACAAATATTCTGCTGAGTCTTGTGTTGATGCCCGCCTATGGAATTATGGGTCTGGGAATCGCACAAATGGCGACCAGCCTGGTCTGGACAGTCGGAGTTCGTTCAAGTCTTGCCTGGCACCCCGTCTGGCAGAATCCGTCAACCGTCCCGCATGCGATTCAGAACGAGGTGTCCCGATGAGACTGATATGGCTCTGGTTTATTGCGGGTATCACGATCTGGCCCATCCATTCCACCGTGGCGACGTTCGGTGATAAACCGATCGACATGATGTTTTCGGACGCGTTGATTTTCCTGATCCCGATCTCGTACGTCTTTATCCGGACGACGCCGACGCGCGAGCAGTGTCAATCGGCCAAAGCTCCGATTCTCTGGTATAGCCTGACGCCGACGCTCGCGCTGATCTGTGTTGTGTATATGACAGCCGTGGCAGGAATCGGGCTCGGTTTATCCGGCGAAACAGTTCGAATCTTCTCTGCCTTCAAGCTGGCAAAGCCTGTCGGGTTTGTACTGCTGGGCTTGATGCTTGGTTCGTGGACCGACCCGATGGAATTCATTGACATCTTCAGTCGGGCGTTTGGAATTCTGACGGGATTGTCGTTCTTCTTTACGTTAACCGAACCAAGCTTTCCACTCGGCGAGTGGGGGAAATATCTGTTTGAGTATGAATTGAGCGGCTATCCGAATTCGCCGATGAGCTTCTATGCGGTGCTTGTTCCGCTGCTGATCGCGGCAGCGGATACCTCAAAAAATCGCCTTCTCCAGTTGGCAGGATGGGGACTGTCAGCCACCACGGCTCTGATCATTCTCGGTTC
>JBAXBD010000565.1:0-4527 GCA_037142165.1 Schlesneria sp.
GTAATAAGTGTTCGGTGCCGACGTAGTTGTGGTTGAGGTTGCGTGCCTCTTCCATGGCATACTCAACCACCTTCTTCGCGCGAGGTGTTTGCGGAAGCTTGCCCATCGTGACCATATCCGGGCCCGACTGAACAATCTTCTCAACTTCAAGCCGAATTTTCCGTAAATCAACTTCCAGGTTCTTCAAAACGTTGGCGGCGACGCCGGAACCTTCTTTTACCAGGCCGAGTAGGATGTGCTCTGTGCCAATATACTCGTGGTTAAAACGTTGAGCTTCCTGATTGGCAAGTTGCATAACTTTCCGGGCGCGATCAGTAAATCGCTCGTACATTACTCAGCCTCCAAGGTGATGAGGGACAGGTCCAACCTGTCGTGACTCGATTTGAAAACATGTGAATCAACAGGGCGCATTCTTCTTCAACAAGCACGCTGCCGCATACTCGTGAAACAATGGATTGGCCCAAGTGCTGCATTAACATTGGCAAAGTCAGGAATTGCATCCTAATCGATCGCCTCGGTTCATCACTTCAACTCTTGAACAATCCAGTTCACCTCGGATTCTAGTACTGTGTCTTCCCCCGGGCAAGGAGACACCAGCATTCAACAGACCCAATTATTCTCCGACGTTTCGCCGATCCGAATGCATTATCCCGTCAGGCAGAATCTCCGGGTCGGGTACCGGCAACACTCCATCGCTTGATTCTGCGGCTTCGTCGCCACATTCGAGGAAAACCGAAAACGTCGTTCCTGCGGACGACGTTTTACTCAGTTCAATACGACCGCCATTCTGTTCCACAATATTCCTGCTGACGAACAATCCAAGACCGGTCCCAGTCGCTTTCGTCGTAAAATAAGGCCGAAAGATCCTCGGCTGTAAATGCTCGGGAACACCCTGTCCGTCGTCGCGAAAGTCGATTCGTAACCAGAAATCTTCACGCGAAGTCTGAATTTCAATAATTCCTCCTTCTTCCGTGGCGTCCATCGCATTCAAAATCAGATTGAGAAACACCTGAACCAGTTGATCGCGGACGACCATCAACATCGGTACGTTTTCAGCGTATTGCGTGACGATCGTCTTTCCTTTCTTTCGCTTGTAGTACTTGGCAATATTCAGTGCCGCGTCGATCATCGCGTGAACATCGCAACGAGTCTGTTCGTTGACCGCAGGTCGACTGAAATCAACAAGCTCGCGAAGCGTTCGCTGAATCCGCCGCAACTGATCGTCAACCAGCGACAATTTCCCTCGCGTCTCTTCTTCGATATTTCGACGATTGAGCAATTGCACAAGCGAGCTGATTGCTGCCAGAGGATTTCCGACTTCATGAGCAATCCCGGCAGCCAATAGCCCGAATGCAGCTTGTTTTTCCTGCTGCACCAGCATCGCCTGAGACTCTTGCAATTGCCGGGTTCGCTCACTGATGCGATGCTCCAACAGGGCCTGATTCTGCTGCAATTTTCCGTTCAGATCACGTAACCGGTCGCTTGCCCACTTCAATAGCCCCGACAGTGACACACACGCCCAAGTGACCCAGCCAATAAAAATCGGCATCAGAATCAAGGCCGAGATTTCATCGCGCGTCGTAATCTGCCGTGTCAAAGCCAATGTCATGTAGCTCAGCGAATGAAGCGCAAATGTGACCCATGTCACCAGCGGTGCATAACGGATTGAACAAACGAGCAATGACAGAAAATAATAAAATCGAAATGCACTGAGTAACCCGTCATCAAAATGGCACAGCAGCCCGATAAAAAGGGCTTCCATGAATGAAATGAAGATCGG
This sequence comes from Schlesneria sp., assembly GCA_037142165.1. Classification (GTDB taxonomy): domain Bacteria; phylum Planctomycetota; class Planctomycetia; order Planctomycetales; family Planctomycetaceae; genus Schlesneria. The sequence continues at coordinate 1,781 of JBAXBD010000565.1, forward strand.
CCATTCACTTAAAAAAACCCGGCCGCGAAGCGACCAGATCGTGTCTAACAGCGCATAAATCGCACCAAGTAACAGGATCGCGTTCAGTATGCCTCGGTTGTGACCGTGACCGATCAGGTTCACCAGCACATATCCGATGCAGATCCCGAACCAGCGAATGCGTACCGTAATGGCCTGGGTCGCCAGCTCCCAGTCAAAGTTGTCTAACTGTCGTTCGGATGAGCTCATTCTACGAGCCAACACCTGTCACCGGTTTGAGGACCAGCATGGCGAGTGGGGGCAACGTCAGCGAAACGTACTGGTTTTCACCATGACATTCACCGGGTTGCGAATACACTCCGCCGACATTGCCGACGTTTGATCCCCCGTAAAGACTCGAATCCGTGTTGATCCGTTCAATGTAATAACCTGCCGCGGGAACCCCGATTTTGTAATTGTAACGAGGGACCGGCGTAAAGTTGATGACCACGAGGACCCGATCATTCGCCGCTCGCCCCTGCCGGACGTAAGCATAAACACTGTTCACTGAATCGTCGCAGGAAATCCATCGAAAACCTTCGCCCGACATGTCCAGTTGGTGCAGAGCGGGTTCGTTTCGGTAAAGTGTGTTGAGATCACGAACCAGCCGGTGAAGCCCTTCGTGCATCGGGCTCTCGAGCAATGGCCAGTCGAGTTGTGTATTATGATTCCATTCCAGCCACTGGCCGATCTCGCCCCCCATGAAGAGCAGTTTCTTACCAGGCTGAGTGTACTGGTACCCGAAAAGCGTCCGCAGGTTTGCAAATTTTTGCCAATGGTCACCAGGCATCTGCGACAGAAGCGAACATTTTCCATGCACCACTTCGTCGTGCGATAACGGCAACATAAAGTTTTCCGTAAACGCATAAACCATGCGGAATGACAATTCGTTCTGATGGTGCTTGCGATGTACCGGCTCACGACGCATGTAGCGCAATGTGTCGTTCATCCAGCCCATGTCCCACTTCATTCCGAATCCCAAGCCACCCGTATAGACCGGACGCGATACGCCACCCCAGGCGGTCGATTCTTCGGCAATCGTCAGGATTCCAGGAAAATCACGGTACAACTCCGTGTTCATCTCTTTCAGAAAGTCGATCGCTTCCAGATTTTCACGCCCGCCGAACATATTGGGAACCCATTCACCAGGCTTCCGCGAATAGTCCAGGTACAACATCGACGCAACCGCATCGACGCGCAGTCCATCAATGTGAAATGTCTCCATCCAGAACTTGGCACTCGACAAGAGAAAGTCACGAACTTCAGTTCGCCCATAGTTGAAGATCAACGTTCCCCAATCGGGATGAAACCCTTTCCGTGGATCTTCGTGTTCATAGCAGGCGGTACCGTCGAACGAACCGAGCGAATGACCGTCGGTAGGAAAGTGAGCCGGAACCCAGTCGATAATCACCCCGATCCCCGCAGCATGGAAGATTTCCACGAATTCCATGAAATCATGAGGCGATCCGAATCGACTGGTCGGTGCGAAATAGCCCGTCGCCTGATAGCCCCAGGAACCATCGAACGGATACTCGTTCACCGGCATCAGTTCAATATGGGTGTAACCAAGATCCTTGACGTAATCGACCAGCATCCGGCCAATTTCACCATAGGTGAAAAACTGACGCCCGTCCGTGGGTCGTTTCCAAGAGCCAAGATGGACTTCGTAAACGGATACCGGCTGCTCGTACCAGTTTGAGGACTCGCGTTTTGCCAACCATTCATTGTCACGCCAGACGTGTCCGCCCAGATTGTAGACGATTGACGCACTCTTCGGCGGCACTTCACAGTAAAACGCGTAAGGGTCCGATTTTTGAAGCAGGTGCCCCGCTCGGGTCCGAATCCCGTACTTGTACGGGTCGCCATGTTTCATCCCGGGCACAAAACCCCACCAGACCCCATTGCTGCTCGAATTCAGCCAGTGCCGACCGTGCATCCACGAATTAACGTCACAGAGAACCGAGACTTCTGTGGCATTTGGCGCCCAGACAGCAAATCGAACTCCTGATTCGCCGTTTTGGGTTTCAAGGTGAGCTCCGAGATGCTTATAGAGATTGGAATCCATCCGTACAGGGCCTGCTTGTGAAATGAGCGTTAGGGCGGGGTTTGCCTCGTTCAGCCATCGTCAATGAACGCCGATGGTCGATTGAGACTTTACGATCGTACCAAAGCAACGTGACACCGACAATCAATGCTGGTTTTGTGATGAGGTTGCTGTGGTGACGTCAACGGATCAACGAACGAATACCTTCTGGTTGTGGTCGCATCAAAATCATTTGTCGCTTTTCAAATTGCTGATGGCAGGCTTCTCTGACTCACCTTCGTCGAGCAAAAACCGCGCCGCAGCCATGTGCTTGTCGAAAACACGCTCAGAATCAGCAGGATTTGCAGGGATGTCCAGTAATGTAAGCAAACCAAGTTTCCCTGCATAAAAAAGTTCTTTCTGCACAGGATGACCCTGATACTGCAATCGATCGACAAGACTTTGAACACGCGGACGAAGTCGATTCACGGTCGGTGCCCATTCAGATCGACCGACACGGCGCTCCCGAAGCTTTTGTAATGCCCGCGCACAATCGGTGAATTCGTTGTAAATTGTGCTGACCGGAGGTGGTTGACGCCACCAGTAACTGAAGGCTCCGACGACCGCGATCACAATCAGCAACTGCAACAGCCGTCTGGTCCCCCCGAAAAACTCTGCCAATAACAACCAGTTACGGCGAATCCAA
>JBAXBD010000566.1:0-4489 GCA_037142165.1 Schlesneria sp.
ACGGTTATCAGGATGAGTCACCCAGGCAGCAAGACGTTCTCGCGTCTTCCCTGTTTCCGGCATCCATTCAGGATGAAAAGGAACGGCAGGCTCGATCTCTCGATCCAGCAGCGTCAGCCGGTCCTGAATCAAATAGGGTGGTTTGTCTTTTTTATCGTTATTGTCTTCAACAGCCACCCCCGAAATATTCAGTTGGCCATAACAGGCCGCCAGTCCTTCGAACTGGGCTTGTTTCCAGTCGGCAAAGGGGTGGTTGTGACATTGGGCACAATCGATCCGCTGGCCGAGAAAGGCTCGCGCTGTCCGGCCTGCCAGTTTGTTGTGATCAATGACACCTTCTGTGACCACCGCAGCCACAAAATTGACTTCAGGTTTGTCGGTCCACAATCCCCGATCGGCGATCATGCTGCGAACGATCTCATCGTACGGACGGTTTTCATGAAACTGGTTGCCCAACCAGGCCCAGAATCTGTCCCGGCGAAAGACGACGAACTGTCCCTCGTCCGCACCCACAAAAAACCGGGAGAATCGGCGAGCGAAATAATCGGCGAATCGTCGGTCTGATAACATTCGGTCCGTCCACCGGTCAATTCGGTCTGGCGAGCCATCCGATTCAAATAGACGAATCTCTTCCAGTGACGGCACGGTCCCCAGCAACACGAGCGAAAGTCGACGATAGAGCGTCAAATCATCCGCCGGAACAGCCGGTTCCAGTCCCGCCTCATGCCATCGGTCCGAAAACAATCGATCGATCTGATGAACGATGGATTCACCATCGGCAGAATCAACCACACTCTCTGTAGCCTTCTCAGGCCGAATCGACCTGATGGGGCTTCGAGCGGCTGATGCCACCAGGACAAATACGCCCGCAACCACCAGTAACGGTGCTATCGCAGTCACAAGTGTGCGGCGTCTGTTCATGACGTTTCGTCCAATGAGCGAAATTCCATTCGAAATATTCCCGTGAAGACATGAGACCAGTTGAACCAGTTTATCACTTTGCCATCGCACAAAGCATACCCGATTCAATACCCGACAATCGATACGCAGGTTTCAGTTCGGTTGTTGCAACCGATTGCATTCATTCCGGGTAATGTCTGATACTTGGAAAGGATTCAAGCAGGCGTATTCATGAGCACGATCGAAATGTTGCCGCAGACGACTCAACCGTCCGAGGATTTTTCTTCAGGAATCATCGTATCAGGGTTAGATGACGCATTCGTATTGACCGACGACAATTTTCTCGCAGAAGACACATTCGCGGCATTTTATCGATTGCGGCCGTTCCCTCATCCGATTTGGAGACCGCATCTGGCGGCGTATTGGGTCTTGGAACTTGGATTTGGACTACTTAGCCTGTTTGCGTTGCTGGCATTCCTGGCAGCGGTTCCGATTGTAAATTTTATTGCTCTCGGATATCTGCTAGAGGCCGAGGGCCGCGTCGCACGGACGGGTAAGCTGCGATACGCATTGCCACTGCTGCCGCTGGCTCCGCGATTGGGCGGAATTGCCGCCGGAATTTGGGTCTGGTGGTGGATTGTGCGACTTGTCGCGGATGCTGCCAGTGATGCACAACTGATTTCGCCCGGTACCGGTGTCGCGGCCGCCTGGCAGATTGGTTTGATTCTGTTTTCGTCAGCCGTGGCAATCCATTTAGTGCTGGCGCTGGCCCGAGGGGGGCGACTCAGTCTCTTCTTCTGGCCGACACCCCTTAACGCGATGTGGCTTTGGAAACAGCTTCAACAGGGGAATTACCTGAAAATGGCTGGGAGCGCGGTCCAGGAATTCATCGTGGCTTTACGCATCAGGCATCACTTCTGGCTGGGGTTTCGCGGATTTGCGTTCGCCTTCGCCTGGCTCTTTGTTCCCACGGCACTGTTTTCGGCTCTTCGAGATACTTCAAAACCGGGCCAGGTGATCGTCACATTAATCGGTGGTTTCCTGCTCATTCTCGTTCTCAGTTGGGTACCGTTTCTCCAAGCCCGCTTCGCAGCAGAGAACCGCTGGCGAGCCATGTTTGAATTGAGAACAATCCGGGAACTTTACTGCAAAGCGCCGCTTGTGATGTTCGTCTCGGTTGTGATTCTCTATGCACTGTCACTGCCGTTGTACCTTTTCAAAGTGGCAGCGCTTCCTCAAGACGTCTACGGGCTGATCACGCCGATTTTTATTGCGTCGATTTATCCCGCAAAGATCCTGATCGGCTGGGCCTATTCCAAAGCGGTACGAACTGAGAAACGTGCCTGGCGGATCTTACGCTGGCCCCTGTCGCTGCTGCTGTTTCCAATACTCGCGTTTTACGTGTTTGTGCTCTTCTTCACACCGGCGATCGGTGCGAAAGGACGAGCCGTCCTGTTTCAGCATCATGGCATTCTTCTCCCCTGGCCGTTTTAAAGAAGAAGGGGCCGAGTATACATAAAGCAAGTTTAACGAATGAACCGATTCTGACGAGCATGCACTTGAGCGAGAATTTGAAGCGAGTTCCTGTCGATGTTACAGAAGAGAAGGAATCTCACGAAGTTAAAATCGCGATGATTTGAGCGCGTAAGGATATGCAATGAATCTGGCGCGGAGGCCCACGCAACTTCGCCGAATGGTGCGTTGGCGGGACAAGTCCGTCAGATCGCATTTCCGTTTTCTCGCTGAGTTCCTCTTTCTCGCGATTATTTTGGCTCTGCCATTCCAGTCGGCCCAAGCCAGCAACCTGGAAGTCTTGTCGCAATCCAACGATCAAAAAAGCGATTCGCCGCCAGCAACCAAGCCATCGCCGTCGTCGGCCGTTGAAACATCTGTCAAGCCGATCACCGATCCAAACGCCCGACAATCAACAACGGCAAGCGGCGGCACAACTTCCGGTCAATCTCAAACAGAAACCAAACCCAAAACAGACGACAAGAAACCAGCCAACGCAGCGGTCATTTCGACGCCAATTCCGACAACCCCTCCATCGGCACAAAATGCCGCTAATCCTCTCCCGCGACCAGCAGCGGCCGCACCACCCAGTTTCGGGCAACTTGGTGCCGGGCAGGGTCAACTGCAGTCCAGAAATAACGTCCCGGGATTTTTTGGCGATTTTTTCGCACCTGGCGGAAACGTACTGAACGTCCCGGGAACGCCGATCCATAATTCCCCTCAAACGCCCGGTGCAACACCTCTTGCACTCGGCTTCGCGTCGGTCTCAACACCGGGCACACCCACTCCGGCGCAACTTTATTTCCGGTCCGTGAATACAAGCGGACCTATGTCTAATCCGTTTGTGCCAGCGGCTGGCACTGAAAACTACGTCTACAGAACCAACGTTCCGGGCATCAACAACACAACGTCACCGCCAACCTACCAGCTCAACACCATTCCCCCGAATTCGGCCAATCCGGTTGGTTACTTTATTCCCTTCACAAGTACTCAAGTCAACACGGGGCCCGGGTTTATAGGTCAGCTCGGCACTTTACAAAGTGCCCCTCCCACATCCGTCAATGGACACCCGCTGAATGACGTCATTGCCGTTGGTGCGCCGATTACAAAATTTGGAACGACGCAAAGCGCCGTCGATACGGTCTATGCGTTTTTCAGCGACACGCAACCGCCAAACTACCATGCTCAGCCCATCGTCTTTACAGGCGGGGCCAGTTCGACGACTCAAGTCCCTATTCTTTCAGTCCTGACTTCGAACACGAGTACGAGTGTGTACTCGCCGAGTCTCGCCGCAGGAGGTGTTCAGAAACTTGTTGATAATGCCAGTCCTGTTCCGCGTGACCGGGTCTTTTTTAACTACAGCTATTTTCAAAACAGCGCCATCGTGGTCGATGGGCACGCGATCAACGTCAATCGGCTGACCCCCGGTTTCGAAAAGACATTCTTCAACCAGCGGATGTCCGTAGAAGTCCGAGTCCCGTTTGCGACAACAATCGATAGCGTGAACCTGACCGGAGTGACAAATACCAGCAATATCCTGCTCGGCAATCAGACGACATACCTGAAAGCTCTGCTCTACACCGATTCGAAACTGTCGATTGCAAGCGGTCTGGGAATTCAACTGCCGACGGCTGCCAGCACGCAATATTCCGTTAACGGATATTCGATCAAAGCAGTCGACGGAGCCTATACTCAGACAAGTTCGATTGACATTCTCAAGATCCGAAACGAAGCGGTCCACCTGATGCCGTATCTCGGATCGGTGTATACGCCAAACGACCGGTTCTTCGCCCAATCGGTGGCACAGCTTGACTTCGCGACCAACGGTAACACGGTTTATAACGCGGCCGTGTATCCGGTGCTGAATGATTCCAATCCAGATCCCGCAACGTGGACCGTGACCTCTGCCACCACGGGGCTTTCGCGAGCCGGTTCGCTGAATGATACGAATTTCATGTACCTGAGCGCGAATACGGGCTATTGGATTTACAAGACAACTAATCCCTATGAACGCGGCCTGACGGGATTCGCGCCGACGATCGAAATGCACTACAACCAGTCGTTGCAACGCGAAGAC
>JBAXBD010000567.1:0-4481 GCA_037142165.1 Schlesneria sp.
GTTTCAAGGAAGTCCTGCCTCTTTAACCTCCACCGCAAGTTATGCGCAGCGATTGATGAACCAGCATCAGCCGAACGGTCCAAAGGTGGCGTTCCTGACCGGTTGCCTGATGGAATCACTATTCCGCGAAATCAACTTCGCTACCGTTCGAGTACTCATTGAAAACAATATTCAGGTTGTCATCCCGCAAGACCAGGGATGTTGTGGCGCATTCCAGGAACATACAGGGATCGAGGGCGTTGATGAATTGCAGCGGCAGAACCGTCTGGCGTTTGGCTCACTTGAAGTCGATGCCGTGGTCAGTAATTCATCCGGTTGCGGCCTTGCCTTAGGCAAAGCATTACAAGACAAGTTTCCGGTACGTGATGTTCTTAGTTTTCTCGGCGAGATCGGTCCCGTATCGCGGCCACGCCGTCACGATAACGCACGAGTTTATGTCGATCTGCCGTGCCATTTGATCCACGGCCAGAAGGTGGCTGGAATTCCTGGCAGCGTACTGAACGCGACAGGCTATCAATGGGAATTGGCTCCTCAAGCTCGCGACTGTTGCGGCTCGGGCGGCGTCTATAACATTCAGAAGCCGGAGAATTCACGCGAGATCCTGGCCCGCAAATCGGCATTTCTCAATCAGGCGGCAGGTGATCCGGTGATCCTGGCAACGTCGAATCACGTCTGCATGATGCAGTGGAATTCAGCTCGTTCCGGCGGCCTGGTGAATCGGCCATTTTCAGTCCGCCACGTCATTCAGTTGCTTGATCCAGGCGAGAAGTTCAAAGTCAAGCGGCAATCGTGAACTCGTGCGACATTAACGCTAAAAAATTGGGTGCCACTGGCGGCGGCTTTGTGCCGCCAGTGTTTTCGAATCGAATTTTCCGTATAAAACGAAGAGCACTGGCGAGCGAAGACGCACGCCAGTGGCACACAACGCCACATTTAAGCGTTGGCGGGACACTGGCTATTTCCCGATACAGAACTTGCTGAAGACCCGGTCGAGAATATCGTCGGTGTAGATCACGCCGAGGATCACGCCGAGATGATCCAGAGCGTCCCTGAGATCAACGGCAATCAGTTCGTCTCCGACTGTGGGAACTTTTGCGGCTCGCTCAGAACGCTCAAGAGCATTCGCCAGCAATTCCAGGGTTTCACGACACCGCGCGGAAGTCATTCCAAGCCATTGACTGCTGCGCCCGTGACCTTTACCAAAGTAACGACGTAATGCGTCTTCGAGGCCTGCAAGCCCTGCTTCGGAGACGGTACTGATGCGCACGGTATCAAACAGAGAGCTGTTCGACTCGTTCGTCTCGTGGACCGACAAAGGGATAAGGTCCGCCTTTGTGAGCAAACGAATGATCGAGGACGATTTGTCTTGCTGTGTCATCAACAATGCATCATCAAATGCTCGTTCGGTTTCGCTGAGTGAGGCTGATGTGCACCAAACGACAAGATCGGCCCTGCTCAATTGCGTGATTCGTTGTTGTTGAGCGTCGGCGGCAATGCCGCGAGCGTCGTCTTCCCAGCCGGCAGTATCGATGAGGTCGAACGACAACCCGTTCAAGTTCACGGCGCGGGTCAGAAAATCACGGGTCGTTCCTCTTTCTGGTGAAACCAGAGCAGAATTCGAACCGGCAAGCTTATTAAACAACGTGCTTTTTCCGGCATTTGGCAAGCCGGCGAGCACAACTTGAGGTCGAACTCGGGATTGCATTCGATCGACTGTTTGCTGCATTAAACCATCGACGATCTTTCGGGAACGACCTAAACGATCAATCACATCCTGTCGACTGACAAATTCGATGTCCTCTTCGATGAAATCGAGTCCCGCTTCCAGATCTGCAAGAAGTTCCAACAGGTCTCGACGCAGGCTGCTGAGATTTGCCGAGATTCCCCCGGCTAACTGCGCGAGCGCCGTTTCCAGTTCTGGCTGATCATGGGCATCAATCACGCCGAGCACAGCTTCGGCCTGCAACAAGTCGAGTTTCCCGGCAAGAAACGCACGCAGTGTAAATTCACCGGGCCGAGCGGGTCGCGCACCGTGGCGGTAGGCTTCGTTCAGCACGGCTTCAAGCAGGCAGGGTGAGCCAGGGAGATGAAGCTCAATCAGCGGTTGACCTGTGTAACTGCGGCGATTGGGCCACAACAAGACTTGAGCCGAGATTTCCAGCTGCCGCGTCTGTCCATTGAGATGGATCATTCCTCGATGTGAACGGGCCGATTTCGCAGAATTCCACGTATCAAGGTCTTGTGGTTCGAACCAACCAGCTAATACGTTTCGGACCTGGTTTCCAGAGATCCGCACAATTCCACGGGCCGATCCGCCAGGTGGCGATGCCAAGGCGGCGATTGGTTGATCGACAGAAAGGTCGATAACGTTCACGGATCAGGGTGTCCTCACGACATCAACTTTCAATCTGACAGTTAGACCATCTGAAAGGATCGATGATTGTCATCGCTCCTGTCAGATGGGTTAAAACTCGCGTTATTTGTCCCGCTTCTTTTTCCGTTTGTCGTCCCGGTTGCTTTCGAGTTGTCGCGTTGCCGTGATCTGATTGTCCGCTGATTTCTGTAGTCGATCCCAAATTCCGCCGATGACCGATGGTTTTTCTTCTTCTGCTTTCTTACTGGGCGCATTCGGTTGAGTTGCCAGGTTTGTGACCGGAGCATCATCAACCACGGGCTTATTCTTTTTGAGATGCTCAAACAACCACCGCTCGGTCATCGACCAGATATTTGTCGCGATGAAGTAAAGGCACAGACCTGATGGGACGCGGAAGAACATGGCTCCCATGAAGATCATCATGAAGCTCATCATCTTCTGCTGTTGAGCTTGTTCTTCGTTTGTCGGCGGGGGCATCGTCAGCTTCTGGTGGATGAACATCAAGCCGGTCGAGATGCAGGGCAACAGGTTGAAGTCAGTCCATCCCAGCCAGGGAATGGGTGTGGGGAAGTGGAAAAGTGCATCCGGCGAAGCCAGATTTTCGAACCAGAGGAACGGTTCCATGCGCAGTTCGATTGAACTGCCAATTGCCCGATAAAGCGCAATGAAAATCGGCAATTGCAGGAATACGGGAAGACAGCCACTCATCATCAGCCCGAGCTGTTCTTTGCTCAGTTCCTGAGCCGCTTTCATGTACTCTTCGGTCCCCTTGCCATGCTTGGCTTCCAATTCTTTTTGCTTGGCAAGCATCTTCGGCTGCAGCTCTTTCATCTTTGCTGCGTTGGCGGCCTGATGTTTGGAAATCGGCATCAGCAAAGTTCGAACCAGAGCGGTCAGGCAGATAATTGCGATGCCGTAGCTCAGGCCGAGATGGTGGAACATATTCAATAACCAGACCATGCCCCGGCAGATGGCATCGAACCAGCCATAGTCCATCACGGCCATTGCTGGAATCTGACTCATCAGTTCCTTTCGCTTTGGTCCGGCAAATAATGTGTATTTGTGAGAAATCTCACTGTTACCTGCGACCTTCACGTCCGACTTCAGCTCGACGGAAATGTCGCTATATTCACTTTTCAACGAGTATTCGTTGGCGACAACTGCTTTCGAAGAGCTCACCTGATCTGCGTCTGGCATCACCAAAGCGGCAAAGTAAAGAACGTCGACGCCGATGTATTTCAACTTTCGCGTCCAAACTTCCGTTTTATCCGCTTTTGCTTTCTTGACGGTTTCGAGGGCGGACAGCTTGTTTTCATCGAGAGACTTGCCGTCATCACGAAGGAAACCCATCCGAACATCGCGGTGTTTATACGAGTTTTCAGCATCTTCAAGCGGGACGCCGACAGGTCCTTGAAGTGCGTAGCTGAACTTCTGGTCCTCGGCGGTCAGGTTCTTTGCAGTGATCGTCAGGGCGAGTTCGTAACCTTCAATAAATGTCTTTTGGATGTCCTCTCGCTTGAGTTCATCATGAGTCAGTTGCTTCAGCTCAAAATGCTTGGTGAGTTCCCAGCGGCCGTCCGGCGTTTTGAATCGGAACGTCGCGGCCCGTGCTGCGGCTTCGGGACTGGCCTCGGGAATGAATTCCCAGGCGATTGTGGCGAGAGACGATTTTCCTAAAAGCTTATCAATTTGAGGAGATCGCAAGGCGAACGTTTTTAACGTCGTTTCTTTCCTGGATCGTATTTCGGCGTCTGTGTTTCCAATGACGCGAACTCGGTTACCGCGGTGTCCGAACGCGGGATAGCGTTTCTTGTTCGTCAGTTCAACGAAATCGACTGCTGCCCCTTCGCTGTTGAGGCTGGCCGCCAGAAAGAATTCGTCCACCTGCTGATTAAGAACACCGTCAGGTTCTTTGTCTGGATCGACTGGCCCAAGCTGTAAATTCACCGCCGCGTGCTTTGGCAATTCAATGGCCGCGACTTTTGGCGGGCCAGCGTCAGGATCTCGCTCAAGATTAGCCTCAGGCACCGTATCCGAGGTCGCGTCGCCATCTGCATCAACAGTCTTGTCTTCAAGCTCGCCATCAACCTTGACGGTAGGTTTGGGG
>JBAXBD010000568.1:0-4479 GCA_037142165.1 Schlesneria sp.
TTGTTGCTCGGTCTTTCCGCCGGTGTCCCACTTTCAACCTGTCTCGAATTTCCGATTCGCGAAGCGGTCTGTGTTGAAGGAGACTCAAGCCTGATCGAACTCGTCAAAGGCCCACTGGCTCGCGAGACAGGGATTGATCCACTGACCGATGACCGAGTCACCTTGCGTCGAGTCAGTCCGGAATTGGCGCTCATGACCAAAGAACCCGAACCGTTCGATGTCATCCTCAGCAGTCCGCCATCCTCGTCGTTGTCCGACGGTGCCGCGGCGTTCACTCAGGAATTTTATTCTCGTGCCTCAAGCCGGTTATCCGATCGAGGTCTGTTTTGCCAGCGCTTCGAATGCGTTGATTATGGTCCTGAACCGTTGAGAATGGTTTTAAAGACGATGCGGAAAGCGTTCAGGCAGGTGATCGGCATCGAAACGACCGCAGGGGAATTCCTGCTGTTCGGTGCAAATGCCGAAGACGTCTTCATCCCCGGCGAACTGGCGACGCGACTGGAACTGCCGCATGTGCTCAGGATTCTCGCTCGCAGCGGTCTCGATTGGTCGACCCTGCTGAATCAACCTGCCTATGACCACGAAGCCCTGGGCGAAATTTGTGACGAATCTCGCAGCCCGGTAAATTCCATGTTCAACGGACTGTTAACTTCGCGGACACCGCTGGAAGTCATGCGCTGGGCGAATAAACAGCAGGAAGTTCAATCGGTACTGACGACAACCCGACTCACGAAAGCACCGTTCTGGACTGAAGCCATAAACGGCCAGCCAAACATGCTCGAAAACGAAATCAAGTTGTCCCGCCGATCGAGGCTGGTCGAATGGCTGGGAGACAGTCGTGTCTCGCAGGAATTATTGCGACGACTGAACGAAGTGACGATTCAACAGAATCTGGTTCTTGAAAATCCCGACGCCCACTGGTGGGAATATCGCAACGCCTTGCGGAAACAGCTTCAGGATCGACCTCGAACCATCGTCCAGCAGGTCAAAGCGATCGACGAAAAGCCAACGTTGCATCCCGAAGATCTTCGGCGACGTGATTACTTCGTCGCCTTGGGAAATGCCGCCAGACGTAAGAAGCCGACCCGGGCACAGATCGCTGCCGTCGAAGAATATCTGCAACCCTATGATCCATTGCTTACTTATTTCGCACGACAGGAAATCGCGGACATGCTGGCTCGTTGTGGCGAAGATGCTGCTCGGGAACTCGCATACCGCCTGCACGTGATCTACTTCGTCCCGACGCGCGATTCATCCGTTCGAAACGTCGCCACGGCGATTGAAACGGTCGTCAATCACCCCGAAGCGGTCCCGGACGATTCCGTCCGATTCGATGTTTTGAACGGCCTGATTCAGACGCTGCGAACCCGATGGGAAACCCGTCAGTTCATCTCCCAGACATCTGTGAAGAAGGTACTGGACGATGTCGATCAAAGTCTGATCGCGACCGAAAACGGAGTTAACTCGTTGAACGAGATCGCCGCATCGGCGGGAGTCTCTGACAAAGAATGGCAGGCTCGCAAACAAGTCATCGAAAAGCTGCTGCTTCGTCCGCTCAGGTCATACAAAACCGAAGTCAAATCACGCCAGGAACGAAGCCAAATGCAAGCCCGAGCCCTCCTAAACAGCATCGAACCGCCGGCGCAGCCGGTTGATGCGCGTCGCGAGACGGGTTCAGAATAGGGAAATCATTCGCGCGTTGTGACCTGGGAACAAAACCGCGTAGCATGGGCTTTAGCCCGTGCAAGTTGCGGAATTCCGGGGTCGGGCGTTCACATTTCAAAAATGGCCGAAGGACGGATCAGGAAATTAAAAATCGCCTCCTCGGCCAATTTTGTAATTTGAACACCCGACCCCCTCTTCAAAACCGTTGAAAAACGAGTACGCACGGACGGTCCTTTGTCGCAATCAAATTGAGTTTCATCACGTGAGAAACTCAGCAACGCTCACGACAACAGCCGCCGACAAAGTCGAGCGAAATCGGGCCTGGCCATCAACTCCGGTAGAAACGCAGTCACCCCCGCTTCACGCAGTCCCCATTCCAAGTCGGCAGTCGCTGCGGAACCGATGGCGATAATCGGCACGCGAACAGGATGTTTCGCAACCTCGGTCCCCAGCCAGGCCAGGCAATCCGTAATCGCCACATCGAGATCGATGACAATCAATCCCTTCGTAAAACTATCAACGATGGGAAACAAGTCATTAACCGATCGGCATTCGGTTACCGCCACATTATCCGCTTGAAATTGCCGCTGAAGCTCAGGACCCCAGTACGGTTGAAGTTCAAAGACCGCGATCACGGCATCAGGCGAATTGATGGGCATGTCGCAGTCTCCAATATTTTAGAAACAGAAGTGAGTACGTCAGTCAGAGATCCAGGTACGCGACCTCATCCACGCACACCGAAATCATTGCGATAATACGAAATCTAATCCAACCATTTAACACAACGAATGATGATCGCCCACATTTAGGACCACCCCTTTGGGGTTTGAGGTCATGCGGATGCCCAAAACCCAGGCCGCTGGCTGGGGCGATACAGGGCTGTCGCGTTGTGACGAAGGACGAACCCTAACGATGCTCGGTTCTTTCGGTTCGTGACCGCGACCATCGTTATCAGGTGGCACACACCAAACATTGCATCCCCCCCGTTTGAACTCGATGCAAAGAACGAAAGCAGGCGACCGTTTCCAGTCACCCGCTTCGATAAACTATTTTCTCTTCCGACTGCGCATCTAAACGGTCATCTTTCCTCGTCGTCGTCGATACGCACCAATCGCTAAACCAATTCCCCCAAGCCCCAGTAGAGCGAGAGATGATGGTTCTGGAACGGGAGATGCCACGTTACCAATGATGCCGTCTGAGGCGGCAGGACCATTACTCCCCGTCACGAAGTTTTGTAAAACCCCATAGGGACTGAGGTATTGATAATAATAGTCGTCGTTAGAACTCGAGTGAACCGCGTTGGTACCGGTACTTAATGTGTTGTATGCCCAACCGCTAGATGTAACAGGGGCGACGTTCATCCAGTACGTCCCTGAATTCAACGTCAGCGGCGAGACGCTCACCTGAAAAGTCTGTTCCAGAAATGAATTCCATCCACGACCGGTGGCCGTCTCCGTAAAGGAAGCACCGGTACCGCTGGCAACAACCGTGCCGCCATTACCTAACGAAACACCCGAGCGGATGGTCCAATCGACCGAGTCAAAGCCATTCGTCGGGACGGGATCGACCAAATGGTTTGCGAATAGGGCCGTGATTTGCCACGTTTGTCCTTGCGGGACAACAAACTGCTGATAAAGATTAGCAACAGAACCTTGTTGCAAGGCTGTGTTCGGCACGTTCAACGCACTGCCGTTCAGGTTCGACGTCGTACCACTTCCTGAACCGTTGCCATACCAGTCGCCACCATAATAGAGTATTGATCCGGCTGACAACGGACTTGCGGTACTCACGACGAACAAACATACCTGCAATACAAACAATTTACATAACAACGATCGATCGAATAAGGGAATCATCTGACAGTCTCCTAAGTTAGCAGTTGAAAACAATCTCTTTCCAGGAACTTGCGGTTCTTTCGGCTGGCAACATCGCCAGTCGATTCTGCAATGCGTTTCATGGGACCTGCGGCGAGTGCCCGAGGTCTTTCGGAGTTTCATATTCATCAGGCATCTTCCTTTGGGGATGGCCTGATCGTTCATGCAGTTTCTGCGTCGGTGGGTTGCAAACGATGGCGTGATGTTCTGGGGTCGGGCGTTCAAAATTCAAAAGTGGCCCGCAATCAACGTTTGTTGATACAGACCGATCACACGGCCAATTTCGAATTCTGAACGCCTGACTCCCTGTTCGAGACCGATCGATGTCGAACCGGGTCACGAGCGGGTTTTCCGTCGTTCTCAGTCGACATTTCGGTGGTCATACACGCTCAATACGCTGGGGCAATGGCCTGTTAACCACCGCGGTAAAGGAGGATGGGATTGGGCCAAAGTCAGCCGATTGTTGGCTTCTGACACGTATAACGATTGAACCTTTCAAAAACTTTTTTTAGGATCTTTGCAGGGATGCGCTCTTCTCAGTTAAGTCCATGTCGCGCAATGGAAATCCGCATCGAGCGGAAATGGGGACGCGCAGCATGTCGAGCGAATCATCAACGCATTTTGGACATAGCTCAGGAAGCCTCTCCACGAGCGTGCTTCATCGCGCGATGCTCGGCGATCAGGACGCCTTCCGTAAAATTGCCGATCTGTTCAGCGGGCTCGTCTATAGCTGGTGTCGGAGAAAGGGACTTGCTGAAGAGGACGCGAAAGATACGAGCCAGGAAGTCTTCAAGACGGTCGCGACCAGGCTGCAAGGGTTTCGTCGTGAGTCACCTAACGATAGTTTTCGTGCCTGGATTCGCATTGTCACGAAGAACAAAATCGTCGACCACTACCGCACCGAGAAAGGCCGGATACATGATGAGCTTTTTGGTCTGCG
>JBAXBD010000569.1:0-4478 GCA_037142165.1 Schlesneria sp.
GACGATTTCCTGACAAAACCAGTGAACCGACTGGAACTGACAACACGAGTTAAATCGTTACTTCGCGTCCGACATCTGACCAGTCAACGCGACCGCCTGCTGGCCTATCTTCAGGAAGTCGACGCTGCGGCCGTGAAAACCTTGGAGTTAAAGCCTTAAACGCTGAAGTGGCTCCTCGTTGCATCCAGTTGACGAGTCCGCATTTTCGAGTTTTGTTGATTTCGTTATGATCACTTTCACGTCAAGAAGATTTTCCAAGACTGAATGCATCAGCGCCATTGCGAAAGTGTCTTTGAATTTGGAGACTTCCTTTCACCGTTGTCGCTTTCCTGCCGATTTCTAGAAGACCGTATGAGCAGACCTAATTCGACCGTCGTCGCCGGCTCCAAGTCCAACGAGCCTGCACCGGGCAAGCCGCATCAGGATGCCAGCCGGGAAACGCTGGAATCGATTGCTTTTGCATTCGTTCTTGCGCTCCTGTTTCGGACATTTGTGGCCGAAGCGTTTGTGATTCCGACCGGCTCAATGGCACCGACGCTATTCGGCAGAAATAAGGAAATTGTCTGCGAAGAGTGTCACCAGCACTACGAGGTCGGTGCAAGCGAAGAATTGGATGAAGATGGGTATCTCATTCGTCGAATTGAAGAGTCTATTTGCCCTAACTGCCGCCACCCCAATAACATCCGCGACTTGCCCGTGTTCAAGGGCGATCGAATTCTCGTCAATAAGTTTCCTTACCAGATCGGCAACCCCGAGCGTTGGGATGTCATTGTCTTCCGCTACCCGGAAGACATGCAAAAGAATTACATCAAACGACTTGTTGGTCTTCCCGGTGAGACAATCCTGATCTCGCAAGGGGATGTTTACGCCCGTCAGGGTGATAAGGGTGCATTCGAAATCCTGCGAAAACAGAATCCCGACAAGCAGAAGGTGCTGCAATTATTGGTCTACGACGATCGACATCCACCAGTCGACTTATTGGCAAAAGGGTGGCCGGAACGCTGGTCTCCAGTTTCGCGGACCGATTCTGCGGATGCGATTGATGGATGGAGCTACGACGAAAAGAGCTGGCGTCATGATCCGAAAACTCGAAGCTTCTCTCTCGACGCAACGACCGAAACCAAATGGATTCGTTATCAGCACATTATCCCCTCTGCCGTAGAATGGAGCGAAGTCGCAGACCAGAACGAACCCTTGAAGAAGCCCCGGCCCCAGTTGATTACTGATTTCTGCGGATACAACACTTGTACTGGCGGCCGCAGTTTTAATATCGATGATGATCGCTTCTGGGTTGGTGACCTGACACTGAATTGTACCGTCGAAATTACCTCGGTCAGCGATGCACAATCGGAGTTGATTCTCGAGTTATCCGAGGGGGTACGTCGATATACGTGCCGCATCAACGTCACATCTGGCGAGGCAACGCTATTTCAGAATGACGACATGTCAGCGAATTCCGGCTCGATCAAAGTCGAGATGGCAAAAGCTTCGACCCCCGTCCGTGGACCTGGAACGTACACGTTCACGTTTGCCAATGTAGATGATCGACTATGCCTGTGGGTCAATAGTACCTGGATGAATAGTGGATTGGTTCCATTTGGTTCCAAGTCTGAGTTTGATGCACCGGATAACCGCAACCCTCAGGAATCCGACCTGATCCCCGCTGGAGTTGCCGCGCATGGCCTGAGTGCTCGCGTATCAAATCTTGTCCTGCAACGAGACATTTACTACCGTTCCGAACGTGTCCCAAACGATGCCGGTGATTTTACCTCGCCTGAACAGGAACTTTCGGAATCGCTTCGGATCAGGGAATACCTCACTGATCCAGACGAGTACGGCAAGATCTACTCGGGCAAGCACAATGACGCGCTGTTTGGAACGCTCGGACCCGATGAGTTTTTTGTGATGGGAGATAACAGTCCGCGCAGCCAGGACAGCCGACTATGGCCAAACGCGAGACGTCACGCGCCGAATCGCCACGCGGTTCCTCGACAGGCTCTTTTGGGAAAAGCGTTCTTTATATATTGGCCGCACGGAATACCATTCCTCAATGGTGGAAAAGGATATCCTGTCATCAATCACACCCCCTACCGAAACCAGCGTGGAGAGGCTGTTGTCGATACGTATCCTGATTACGCGGCTCCGTTCTATCCGCAGTGGTGGAGATGGAAGCGGATTCGCTAGCAGGAATCATCGAACGTAATCAAACAGGCGATGCCAACGGCATCCGAGACAGAAGACGTCATGGAGGACGAACATGTCATTGTTGCAGTGCGTTAAGCTCGTAAAACAGTTTCCTGGCAAGCGTGCGGTCGATGGCGTTTCGTTTCACGTTGATCCGGGCGAGGTCGTTGGCCTGCTCGGTCCAAACGGCGCGGGCAAATCGACCAGCTTCAGTATGGCTGTCGGACTCGTGACACCGACCGAAGGTCGCGTCATCTTCAACGGAACCGATGTCACTCGCTGGCCACTGTATAAGCGGGCTCAACATGGGATGGGCTATCTGCCGCAGAACGATAGCGTCTTCGGTAAACTGTCTGGCGAACAGAATCTCTACGCCGTCCTGGAATTCCAACCCCTGTCATACCGCGACAGAATGGCTCGTGCAGATGAATTACTGGACATGTTCGGCCTGTCGCAAAAGCGGAAACAAATGGCGGGAACACTATCGGGAGGAGAACGACGACGGCTGGAAATTGCTCGTTGTCTGGCCAGTCGGCCCAAGCTGATCCTGCTTGACGAACCGTTTACCGGGATCGATCCGGTCACCATTCACAGCATTCAAGATATCATCGCGGATTTACGGCAAAGCGGGATTTCAATCCTGTTAACAGACCATCGCGAACGAGAAACACTGACAATTACTGATCGCAGCTACATCGTATTCTCGGGTCGAATCCTGGTGAGTGGTGACGCCGCAACAGTCCTTGGCGATGAAAACGCCCAGAAGTATTACTTTGGTAAACGCTTCGATGCCAGCTCGATCATCGAAAGTAAGGGGGCGTTTCAAAGTCAGATTGAAGCGGCTGCGGCAGCGGCAGCTTCCGCTGCGGCTGCGCCTGCGGGCGACAAGGCCGCTTGAAACATAGCCCGATCAAACGATGTCTTCATGTGATTACATCAGGCATCCATTTCGCAATCCAAACTTAGCCCCACCCCCTCCACGGGGGTGGCGTTGCGTTCAGTTTACGCGACCGATGCAATTTCATCGGCCAGGCTGATCAGCGTTTGCCAAAGAGAATCCCCTTCGTCAACAAATTCAGACGTCGATACCGCCAGCACGCCAATGATCTGATTCGTTTCCTTCTGACGAATCGGAACTGCCAGCGACGTGTTGGCACCGAACTTTGCGATCCAAGTGGCAGAACCATCAAGTCCTGATTCTTTCGGATCGCGTCTGCCAATCGCGGGCTTGGCCGTCACTGCCGCTTTCACAATTCCCAGGCCAATCTGATCAAGGGGAACGCGGCGAGTTGCCGCCTGAAATCCCGAGCTGACATCCAGTGGCATATCACTCGCCCAGCCAAACCCGACCAGGACCAGATGGTTCTCTTCCAGACGCCATAGTCCCGATGCACGCGAGGATGTTTCTGCCACAAGGCGCTTCAGCAGTTCGCCAAACGAATTGTCAGCCAGCCACGCTGAACGGAACTCTTCCTTCAACCCCATTACAAACTCCAGATCCAGGTCTTTATGCCACGGCTTCGGAGGTCCTCGGGGAAGCAGTGTTTTCTTCTTCGTCGTCGTCCAGACAAAGAGCACTGCTTGACCGAAGACGATCAAGCAGTGGCACAGTATTCAGAAATTCGACAAAGTTCGAGCGATGAAAGCCGTCGGTGGTTTAGTTCTCGCCATTTCATAGAAAAAGATGGTCTGACATTGGCCTGACGTTACGGACAACCGGTCGGAAATCAAGGTGGGCCAGGACTTGAGTTTCCACATCGATTCCGGGAGCCACCTCAATCAGCTCGATCCCATCGGACACCAGGCGAAACACCGCACGTTCTGTGACGAAAAGGACGTCATGCTGCCGATCACGAGCGGTTTTACCGCTGAACGAAACCTGCTCCACTTCGTTCACGAATTTCCGGTTTGTCCCTTCACGAATGATCCGCAGGCAACCATTTTCGATCGCAACTTCCAAGCCTCCGGAAGTGAGCGTGCCGCAGAAAACTAATCGCTTTGCACTTTGAGAGATGTCAATAAAGCCCCCGACACCCGCCAGGCGTGAACCGAATCGAGAGACATTCACGTTGCCGTGGCGATCGATCTGAGCCGCCCCGAGTGCCGCGAAGTCCAATCCGCCGCCGTCATAAAAGTCGAATTGGGCGGGCTGATCGATGATCGCTTGCGGATGAACTGCGGCCCCGAAACTGAGACCACCCGCCGGCATTCCACCGATCGGTCCGCTTTCGACGGTTAACGTAATCCGATCAAGCATCCCTCGCTCAGCCGCAATTCGAGCGATCCCCTCGGGC
>JBAXBD010000570.1:0-4478 GCA_037142165.1 Schlesneria sp.
GGTTCTCGAACAATGCTCATCACGCGGAGCGATGATGGCTACTTTGGTCTGAGGCAACGCCTCGCTGGAGTTTTCGGAGAAGCCGTCTCTTCGTTCTTTCTCGTGAAATCAAAGAGCACTGCTTGACCGAGGACGGTCAAGCAGTGGCACAATCGCGTTAACTTTGTCGAGTGACTTCGCACACGCGGCAACTTGTTAAATAATCGTCTCGATTCGGCGTTGGATATCAATATTCACGCTTTGATACCGAGTCGATAACTTGCCGGGGCTGAACATGTCTGCACGGATTTGTTCGACATCTTCGGTTCCGATCGCACCCGTCAGGACCGAGCGGAGATAGTTCTTACCCAGCAAAGACGGCTGGAAACGCTGATAGTCATAAAATGACGGATGAACGTGCCTTGGGTGGATTTTTCCCCATTGGTCACGCAGCTTGTTGGCGCCGAGAGAATCGAGGAAGAACCCTTTTTCCTGCGACCACTGCAGTGTCGCAATCATGTTGTTCTGACCTTCGATCAGAAGATCAACCGCTTTGCCGCCAAGTTGTACCCCATGAAACCGGTCGAACTTGATGGGGAATCCGCCTCGTTGGGTGTGTCCAACTTTCCGCGTAAAAATAGCGGAATCTGCGGATTCGTGCTTTCGACGCGTGCCAAAATAGTCGTCACCAAACCGTTTGCAGAGCAACTGCTTCAGCTCTTCAGCCGCCCCATTGAAGATGATGTTTCCCGCCGGATCGTAACTTTTCGTGGCGGCCCCCAGTTGTCGTCCATCCTGATCAACGACCCCTTCGCCTATCACGATAACGACGTGCTTCTGGAGTTCGTACAGTTCGGCAATGCGATGCTCGAGACGGTCCATATCAAGTCTTGCTTCGGGGATCAGAATAATGTCCGGCTGACCGTAGGCGGAACCGAGCGGGATGAACCCCGAGTCACGACCCATCACTTCGATAATGGCGATTCGCCTGTGGCTTTCTGCGGTCGTCCGAATTCGTTCAATCCCCTGAACGACAACAAAAACCGCCGTGGCAAAGCCTGGGGTGACATAATTGACAATTTCGTCGAGGCCGATCGTCGGGCGTGCCAGTGACGTACCGTGCCTGCGATGTCCTCTGTTCTCGCTCTCGTCCATCATCAACTCATTAACTTCATCGAGATAGTTGAGGCCGAGATCATTATCGATCGTTTTCGGAGCCAGGACGCAAGGGAAAAATTCACACAGCGGCTGCATTCCATTGATCGTGCCGTCACCACCAATACAGATCATACCGTCAACTTTGAGGGTCTGAAGTCGTTGTTTGATCTCGGACATCATGTCAGCCTGACCGCGATCGATGTATGTGCGCGACGCTCCCAGCAGCGTTCCACCCATGTTCGGATTGAGCTCCGGAATCGTCGAAAAGAGTGGATTCAGGCGGACATGAGGGACTCGCGGGTCGAGGATTCCTGCAAATCCACGAATAAGTCCAACCATCTCGATCTTCAGGGCATTCGCTCTTTCGACCGCACCGTAGATTGTGGCGTTCAGTGCAGGTGTATCTCCGCCCGCTGTCAGAATCGCAAATCGAGTCATTTTTTACCCTTGCTTAGATCTTTTTCTACATGACGCTCAATCGTTCGCCAATCTCTCGCAGGATTTCAAGATCTGATTCCGGTCGATGAACACTCGAGGGGTGTGTGCGATCTGTACCAATCCAGCCGCGCAGTTTGAGGAACTGTGCGGCGGAATGCTTATAACCTGGGGACGGGCTGCGAAAGGCGAAGTTGCCGAGATACTGCAACTGATCGTTCAGCTCATAGAACCTTGAATCACCGCTCGCCCAATATTTGTCTCGAAGCGCGAACAGGTCCGGTGCGAATGTGCTCAGGCCAAGCAGATAATCGCTGCCGTACATGATCATGTCGATGGCAAAATCATTTCCCGTGTAGACGATAAAATCGGGTCTCAGACGATTCCTCAGCGCAAGGCGTTGCCATTCGGGTTCACGATGAAATGACGAATGTTTGACGCCGACGCACTGTCGAATCGACATCAGCCCCGCAAACGTTTCGAGATCGTAAATCGCACCGAATGGAGCCAGATCCGTCGTGAGTTCAAAGCCAAGAAATCGATCACAGGCGTCTGCGATTTGCTGATAGCTTGCAATGATTTCCGGGCCTGATTGTCGAGTGAGTCCATACGACTGGAATACGATCGGTGTTCCACCCCGTCCCTGAATGGCCGCCATCTGTTTAAGGTAGGCATCACGCTGAAACATGTCCCCAACATGATCGGAAACGAAAGCGCCTGCGACAAATGGTTGCCCGCTGAGGATACCCGTTGTCCGCTCAAGAACCTGATCTCTGGATGCCTGGTCGATCAGATTGACATACCCCGTGTCCATGTTGACGGCCGGGGTCAGCCCTGCATCGGCGGTTCTTTTCACGTGGAGATCAAACGATTTCCAATCGATTTCGCCAGTTTCCGTGAACGGAAGTAAGATCGCAGAAATGCCTGTGACCTTTCGGCAACGCTGAATCAACGAGTTCGGGTCAATTGGACTCATGAACCTGCTTCAATCGAGAAAAGGGGCGCGTTCTGATCATAGTTTTGAAATTCTATTAAGAACCAGCCGATTCTCACACTGTCAGGGTCGAGTCACATCTTGGAAATCAGGCGGTTTTGCCCTTTCGCCAGTCTCGACGACTTCTGCGGTTTCTCTTGATTTCTGCTGAATTTTCGCCAGAAGCAGGGTCCGAGTCCAAATCGGCGATTGGTTGATCGTCGATTGGTACGTCGGACTCATCGTATATCTCTGAATCATCTGTCTGTTTGTCATGCTTTGGCCGGTCAAAACCTGTCCCCGATGGGAGTGAAAATGAGACGGTCTCGCGATCAGCCCGATCGAATGTCAGGTGATGATCTGCGGGGCTTTCATGCATGGGGTCAGCGAGACTTTCTTGATGTCTCTGATCGCGCTCAAAAAGCAATTGATCTTCTGCAATTTGTGATGCGATCGCTTTTTCCGACTCTTGATCGCCAAAAGGGTTAATTGCTTTAACATCAGTTTGCTGAGCGGTCATTCTGGCGATTTCCTCTTCGTACTCGGCCAGTCTGGTCGCTCCGTATGCGATCTGTTCCGGATCGGGAGAGACCACAGGGACTGGTCGAATCGTTGAATGCGAGGATGGTTCGCTGCGAACGTGTTTTGTCGGCAAAGTTGAGTGATTGTGGTGCGTTTCTCGACTACTGTGGGGTACTTCGACATCCGTCGGTCTGACAAGCACGTTGTCGGCGGGATCGAGAATCTCCGAGTTCAGTTCATCGCCAAGATCCTTTCTTCCATCTTCCCGTTCCGTCTGGGCTTCGCGGAGAGCATCGATTTCTGCCTGGGCTGCTTGTTTACGCGCGGCCCAGCTTTGAAGTGCGCCCGTCTGCTTTCGATGCTGACGCTGAGTCTCTTCGTTGAGGATCTGCCGCGACTTGGAATAATCATGCACGGCGTGTTCGAGAGCCGCCTGTCGCGAAAAGAGTGGGCCATACGCACCGCCGACGGCCAATTCCCGATCCCGTTCAGCGAGTTGCCTGAGGGATTCTTCCACGGAAATCGTTTCCGGAAGGTGGATCCCGACGAACGAGGGTTGCGGATGTCGCTGTAGCCGTTGCATCTCGGCTCGCGACGCACGACCGTCGCCGATGGCGAATCCGACAATCGTGACGAGCAGTGCCAGTCCGATGGCCATGATCGCTCCGGTCATATACGGAAGAATTCCTGATGTCAGTGGAATGCCGTTGGGCATCGGATTGATATTGATTCGCCTGGCCAGCAACGTCGGGGCGATGTGAACTCCGCCGTTTGAATGATAGCCTTCTCGTTTGAAGAAATATCCTGTGATCCGAACCGGCTTTCGCAGGTTCTCACCCGGTTCGATTCCGTTTGGCAAGCTCGTGCAGACGATCCGATAGGGATGGTGGCTTGAATCACCGGTAAAGACCCACCCTTCATAAACCTTGGTGACTCCGTACTTATTTCGACCTGCTTCAAATTCGTAAAGTCGAAACAAATCACCTTCAATCGAGACCGGTTCACCTCGATATCGATCGGGTTCGGTCATCAGGTTGATATATTGAACCTCACGATCCGCAGCTCGTTGTAGCGACGCTGCGGGAACACGCCGGGCATGATCCAGCAACCAATAGAACACCTCGGCTTCATCACGACGAACACCGATGGTGTTGTCTTTAACGACTTCGAGATACCGCTTATCGATTCGAACGGGTGCAACTTCGTCTGTCGTGGGTTGTGCACCATAAGTCGATTGATTTCGAGTGAATTCATCACGTCGCCGCAGGTCAATCGGTGGTCGACGATTCTGGTCGTCGAACAATTCCTGGTCCTGATCAACCTCATCGCCATACGATGCTTTTTTCGGATGACGTTTGGGGGGTGTTTTTTCGCGGGCGAAGTCGTTGTCCGTGAAATGAAACTCGTCGCC
>JBAXBD010000571.1:0-4473 GCA_037142165.1 Schlesneria sp.
TTGAAGTGCGGCCATTGCGACAATTGGCTTGGTAATTGAGGCGATTAAAAAAATTGCGTCTTCGCTCAGTGGTGCGGGGTTATCGGCGACCTGTCGACCGGCATGGAACTGTGCTGAGATCGTCTCGGCTGTTCCCGTCACGATCGCCAAGCAGGGAAGGATGTTCGATTCGCACCAGCCCGTGGCAACCTCAACGACATTCTGCCACCGCTGATGATGAAGGGTTCGAGTTGCCTTTGTCATGTCTGGTCCTGTATGGAATTGTCGGCCGCGCCTCTCTGCTCTCTACGAATCTTTGTAACATATGAGTAGTTTGTTCCGTTCAGCAACTCATGGATTTTCCGCATGCGCTGTTATCTGCTTTTCGCATCCCTGGTTCTTCTGCTGATTCCTGCGATCGCGCGGTCACAATCGCCGACCGAACAGTTACACAAGCTGTTTGAAACAGAATGGCAAGTTCAGCTCAAAGAATACCCGACGATGGCGTCGTACCTGGGGGATCAGAGGTACAACGACCGGTGGCCAGATACGAGTTTACAGGCGATTTCGAAAAGAAACGAACACGACCGAACGTTGCTCGGCCAATTGTCCCAGATCGATTTGACGAAGCTCTCACCGGCCGATCAGTTGAATCTGGATCTGTTCCGTCGCCAACTCGAGGTGGATCTTGAAGAGTTCCCGTTTCAGTGGCATCTGGTCCCACTGAATCAGCGCGGGGGGATTCAGGATGAAAATTCACTCGCCGACGCAATCGCGTTTCATACCGTGAAAGACTACGAAGACTGGCTTGCGCGATTGCGGTCGTTTCCTGTCTATATGGACCAGACGATCGCCTTAATGCGAGCCGGCGTCGAAGCGAAGATGGTTCAACCGCAGATTGTCATGAAGCGCGTTCCGGCTCAGATCAAGCGTCAGATTGTGGAGGAGCCGAGTACAAGTCTGTTTTACAAACCGTTCAAGTCGTTTCCACCAGAGATTGAACAGTCAGATCGAGATCGATTGCAGCGTGAAGCCCAGGCTGCAATTCGCGAGAAGATCGTACCAGCTTACCGGAAGTTTTTGGGATTCTTTGAGCGTGAATATTTTCCCGCATGCCTTAAGGATGTTGGAGCCTCACGATTGCCTCGCGGCCAAGACTTTTACTCATTCCTCGCTCGAAAACATACGACCACAAAACTTTCGCCGCATGAGATTCATGAAATCGGGCTGTCTGAAGTGAAGCGCATTCGGAATGAAATGGAACAAATCAAACAGCAAGTTGGTTTCACAGGTTCACTCACCGAGTTTTTCGAGCATTTACGGACGGCACCTCAGTTTTATTTCACTGATCCCGGCGATCTGATGAATGCCTACGTTGCTTTCGGCAAACGGGTCGATCCGGAATTGCCTAAGGTTTTTAAGAAATTGCCTCGTATCCGGTATGGGATTGAATCGATCCCGGCTCATATGGCACCAGATACGACCACGGCTTATTATCGGCCGCCATCGGCAGACGGATCGCGCCCAGGGACGTATTTCGTCAATCTCTATAAACCAGAAACGCGACCCAAATATGAAATCGCTGCATTGTCGCTTCACGAGGCGATGCCGGGTCACCACCTGCAAATTGCCCTGGCAACAGAGCTGAATGATTTCCCGGAGTTCCGGAAACATACTCATTTCACTGCGTTCATCGAAGGTTGGGGTCTTTACAGCGAAAGTCTTGGCCATGAAATGGGGCTTTACGACGACCCCTATTCGAAGTTTGGCCAGCTCACCTATGAAATGTGGCGAGCCGTTCGACTGGTCGTCGACACGGGGATCCATTCCAAAGAATGGTCGCGCATGCAAGCGATTGACTATTTCAAAGCAAATGCGGCGAAGAGTGAACTTGATATCACAAACGAAATTGATCGATATATCGCCTGGCCGGGCCAGGCATTGGCCTACAAAATCGGCGAACTGAAAATCAAGGAGCTTCGCCAACGGGCGGAAAAGAAACTCGGCTCACAATTTGACCTGCGAGATTTTCACGATGTCGTGCTTCGAAACGGTGCCGTACCGCTGGATGTCCTCGAGCGATTAGTGGATGACTGGCTGAATCGAGGGGGAAAATGACAGTGAGTGTCCTGTCAATCTTATCCATTCAGGATTCTGTGCCACTGGTTAGGAGTCTTGGGAGAAGCAGTCTCTTCTCTCAATCTACCGGTCGAAGAGCACTGCTTGGCCGAAGACGGTCAAGCAGTGGCACACGAAGTCATGCCTAAAAGCCGACGTTCTTTTTACCGCCAACGGTCGGCGATGAGTTGGGTTTCGTAGTTTGACCGTTCCCAGGCTGTTTGTCGTTTGCCGGTTTCTTGGCGACCATCGATTCTTCGACCGAGCGAATGTCAGCTCCGATCGGACGCCCCCCTTCGGCCCATGTTGCGCTGGGCGAGTGCAGGTCAAGAAGAAAAGAATACGGCTTTAGGAGCGTCCATTTATTCGGAAGCGCCTTACTGAGAAGCACACCTTTGGAACCGGTCAGTAGCCTGACGTCATTCGGTTCGCCCCATGTGCTCGCCCAACCTGCTGCATTTGTGACAGGCTCTTTACCCGGTTGTACCAGGAATGATTTCACCTCTTTAGAAAATCCATTTGAGGTGCCCCACCATTCGACCTGTGTTTGTTCAAGTACGGAACCTGCACATTCGATGATTGTGGATTCGGAAGCTTCGCCGGGCTTAAATTCGAGAGGAGCCACCATGGCGCATGAGTCAGCAAAAATTCGCATGGGGGAGGTAATGGGTTCGGTTCCTGATGATGCTTCAACACGAATCGCGGCTTTTGTTGTCGAAAAAGTGGAATGTTCCAAATCGACAACCGGCAAGAGGTTTGTTCCCGTCCGAATCGGTTGAAGATCAATGCCATAACCACGGATGGCAACAATACTGTTGCGTATAAAGAGTCGTCCTGTTGCGGACTGTAATCGAATTCCAATGCCGGTACTCATTAACAGCGAATCGTTGACCGACAAGAAATTTGGCTCAAAGCCAGTGATCGGAGTGTTGGTCGTGGTCGTCGACCAATCAATAAGACCTTGATGTTGTTCCAGATCCTGAAGCGAAGGACCACTCAGTTGGCATCCGCGAAGGATCACATTCGCGTTTCTCGCATAAATCAACCAGGGCGTTGCAGCACCACCCTTCGGAGTCTGTGGTGCTTCCAGCCATGCCGATTGTAAATCGAGGGTTCCGTTCTCGATCGTAAACATCCCGGCATTATCTGTCCTTGTTTTGGCGTCTTGAACTCTGGGTAAAATCTTCAATGGGGGGCCGTCTGCTTGCCTGAAGATGATTCTCAGCGATTTGCCGATAATTCTTGCTGGCTGCATCGTTTGCACACCTGCGCCGATCGCTTCAAAAACGGTGTCATTTTGCCAATCATTCTTATTGAGGATAGCCCCCAAATCCTCTTTCAGCAGATTAATTTTTCTCGTTGGTGAACTCTCAGCCGGTTTTAAGATGGCAGAGGGAAGCTTGGGTCGACGTCCAAGCGCCGTGATTCGCGGCTGGGAAATAATGCCGGGAACGGCGAGTTGGCTGGTAACGCATCCGGGCAAGAGACCCTTCGATGTCTTCATTTCTCGAAAGGGAAGTTTTGCCGTGTCGAAATCATGGGGTTGAACCGAACTGATCTCGGAAATCACCGATTCTTGCCAGGTAAACTGTTGAATCTGGGCTGGTTCAAAATTCTTATGCCAAACTCGCTGCCATTGTTCCAGTGTGGTGACTTTATACGACGATTTGTCCAAGTCGAGAAGTCTTTCAAATCCAATGTAGAGCGAGGACTTTGATGACCAGTTCAAATTCGTCAGCCATCCCGCTGTCGTTGAAGTGACGCTGGGCCAATGAGTTGCTGAAACAATCACAGCGGTATTACCGGCTCCTTCTGCCGTGCAAATCGAATCTTGAAAATAAATTGCAGTGGTAGGAGGTTTCGATGTATTTTCCGCTGCGAGTTCAAGAATCTGCTTTCGACCGCAGAGAGTTGATCTGAGGACCCGAATCGTTCGCCGAGGCTTCGAATCTACGATGTCAGCAAAACCGGCAATAAGTTTGCCTGCGACACTGATCGCAGGAGCTGTTCCGGTGACGATCAGCGAATCCTGAATAACGACTTCTGCCATCGTTCGATCGACCAGCAATCCTGCTAAGCCATTTCCCCGAATGGTGACATGGTCAAGAAGCGCGTGGGGTTCAATAACTGGCACATTCTGTGAATCTTGTTTGCTCGTAAATTCGATTGCGACTGCATCGGTGACGTCATTTCCATTCGCAGTGAATGAGCACTTTCTCACGAAGAGTTGACCATCGGTCACAGAAATGATCTTTGTCGGCGTCAAGTCATTTGACGTAGATCGATCGAGAGCAAAGTGAAGACCACGTAATTCCAATATTCCATTGTTCACCGCGATTCCCAGCGACGAACCTGATTCACCTGATCGGACAATAA
>JBAXBD010000572.1:0-4444 GCA_037142165.1 Schlesneria sp.
GTGCAGTACCCATCGCGTGAGACACTGACCAGTCCCTCATCCATCGAATCGAACTTCGCCCAGGCGGTGACATCTCGCGAAGCTCCGTCGGCGTAGACCACGTCGACTCGAAGTTGCTGCGTCAGGCCCGGTTCGCCAAGCCGGTGATTCGGGGTGACGACCAGTTTGGAAATCGGACGTTCTGCAGCCGGGCCGGGAGCACCAGCGCGAATCCAGGAAGAGAGCAATTCGTAATCCGGCGAGCCGACTTCAAGCCGCCTCCCGCCGCTGTGTGGAACCTGCATCGTCGGCTTCCGAAGCAGCAAGCTTTCGGTCGGGTTGATTTGATTAATTCGTCTGCCGAGTACATCTCGGGCCATTGCCGTTCGGTCGGCAGCGGGGTCAAACCCGAACACGCTGAGTTTGAAGCCACCTTGACCATGCTGGGCGGCATGGCAGGCCCCCATATTACAGCCCGCCTTGTAGAGAACGGGCCGAACCTGTTCGAGATAATCAATCACCGGTTCGGGGACCACACCGGTTACCGCCACTTTCACGGTTTGAACAACATCGCCAACTTTGATTGCGATTTCCGCAGTTCCATCACCACGCGGGAAGACCCGACCTGAGGCTGAGACGACTGCGACCTGATCGTTCGAAGAAGTAAAACTGGCTGTGCGCGTGAAATCCTCGGCCGATGCGGGACCACGTTCACCAGCCGTGGCGGTCACAAGTAGTTGAGCCTGATCGAACTTTCCTTTCATCGCGACTTCTGAAGGAGTGATCGAGAAGGGGCCATCACCGAATAAATTGTTCGTCAGGCTGGAAGCCATGACGAGCACAATCGAAATAATTCGGCACGACATTGGTAAGACTCCTGGCAATCGGCGGGGTATCAGGCCAATCATGAAATCAGCCCGGTCGAGAATAGTTATCATGACTGATCCGATAAGCGGTTGCAATTGCGTCGTAAAGCACTGGGGGCTGTCGCTTGTTGAAGAAAATGGGACTGATGCGACGGATGGGACGTATGGGATTTTGGTTTTGGAGTGATTCCCTAGTTCCCAAGGTCCAGCTTGGTAACACAATTCTTCGAAGCTCTGATTCGCTCGCCGCTGCGATCACAAATCATTTCATTCGAGAGTAAAAAACCTGGCACAAATGGCGGTTTAATCAGACTAAATTCTGATTTTAGATCGACTTTCCGCAGAATCGTCGCGGAATTCGACACATAAATGCTAGAATTCAGAAGAAAGGGGGCGAAATGCTGATTGAATTCCGAGTCGAAAATTATCGCTCTTTGCGTGAAGAACAAGTTTTGTCGTTGGAAGCCGGACGCGGCGGCGACGCCAACGACGTGAGACCGCGTCACGTTGAAGGTGTGAATCTCGATCTGCTGCCCGTGGTCGCGCTGTACGGTGCGAACGCCAGTGGGAAAACGAACCTATTGAACGCTCTCGCGTTCATGCGTAACGCGGTATTTTACTCAGCAAATCAATGGCAACCGGATCAGAAGATCCCTCGCGAACCATTTGCCTGGGGCACGGGTGGGTCCCAGCCGTCGCTGTTTGAGGTAGTGATTCTGATGGATTCGATTCGATATCAGTACGGTTTCCTATTGTCGGACGAATCAGTATTGGAAGAGTGGCTATATGCTTGGCCGCATGGCAAAAAACAAACCTGGTTCGAACGCGATGGTGCAGAATTCAAATTCGGAGCGAATCTCAAAGGTGACAACAAAATCGTGGAGGGAGTTACTCGGTCAAACGCGTTATACCTGTCGACGGCGATTCAATTTAAGCAATTGCAATTGAATCCCGTTTTCGAATGGTTTCGGAAAGTAACGACGCTGAATTTTGGTGAATTAGTGGCACAATCCGACGTTGACGCATCGAATTATTCCGCGATTGCACGTTTGTTTGAGCAAGTACAAGGGAGATACCCTGAACCGACTTTGAAAGATCGATTCATGACGATTTTGCAAAAGGCGGATTTGGGAATTGTGGACGTGAGAGTCGAGCGAGAAATTCGTGATCGACAAATTGATGGGTTTCAATTTTTTTTGAAGCATCAAAGCAATGAAGATTCCGCATGGCTGCCATTGAGTGAAGAATCCAAGGGTACACAGTCTTTATTTCGAGCCGCAGTCCCACTACTACGGGCAATCCTCACAGGTGGGGTTCTGTTGTGTGACGAACTTGAATCAAGCTTACACCCAGTCATGGCCCAGACCATCGTTAGGCAATTCAACGATCCATTAACCAATCCCCGCAACGCCCAATTGATATTTACCACTCACGACACGAACCTGTTGGGAACAACTCTCGGTGACGAACCAGCGCTGCGAAGAGATCAGGTCTGGTTAACGGAAAAAAATGCTGAAGGGGCCACAGTGCTCTACCCATTGACCGACTTTAAGCCGCGAAAGCAGGAGAATCTTGAACGGGGCTATATTCAGGGGCGGTACGGTGCCGTGCCGTTCCTTGGCGAGTTTTCGCTGGCTGCGGAGTAATTCAAGATGGCCAGCCGTCGAGATCGCGAGCGGAAGCTGGACGTCGAGTTCCATTTCGCGAACCTAAATCGACGATCTTGATTGTTTGCGAAGGCTCCGTAACTGAGCCCGAATATTTCAAAAGTTTCAAGCGAATTTGTAAGAACTCGCGAGTGACGATTCAAATTGCCGGTGGCCAAGGAGTTCCCCTGACGGTTGTACGTAAGGCGAAGGAGTTAAAAGACGCTGCGTCTCGCCGAGCGAAACAGGAACGGGATGACAACATTGCCTTTGATTCCGTCTGGTGCGTTTATGACATCGACAATCACCCTCATCATCATGAAGCCAGGGAAATGGCTATCGCAAGTGACATAAATTTGGCGATTTCCAACCCGTGCTTTGAACTGTGGTTACTGCTTCACTTTCGCGACAACCCTGGCGCGATCGACACTGCCGGCCTTCGATCAATGCTAAAGCAATTCGACCCGGATTATGACAAACACGTATCGCATTCGAATTACATCGAACAATACGACAACGCATTTGTCCGCGCAAAGCGGATGGAAGAAACAGCCGTGGCCCGCGGCGAAGCTGGTGGGAATCCGTCAACTGCGGTTTACAAACTGACTGCGGCGATCCGTGACCGTTAGCTCTTCCCCTTTTCCGGACTTCGAACCAATTCCGCAAACAACGGAGCTGCGGACCATTCGCGAAACCATGATTGCAGGTCTGTTTGTAACGTCACCGCGTCGGACGTCGGTTCGGCGAGCAATTGTATCAGTGCTTCGCCGACGGTTTCGCCGTTCATCAACGATGTCAGCAGCCGAAACTGTGGTTTTGTGACTTCGAAGCGGCGGACGATATAGTCCCGGCGAGTGATCACCAGGTTAATCGGACGAGCGACCGGAGGGGTTGGCTCTAACCCACGACGAATGGCGGTGGCATACTCGTGAACGGGAAATCGAAGTTCCAGCAGTCTGACACACGAATGAAATACCAGATGTGACTCGGCAAATTCCTGTGGTGACAGTCCGGCCAATTCATTGGCGTTCAAATTTAGTGATCGTTCTGGCCCAGGCCCATCGAAGACTTCGGCATAGACCCGTTCCAACCGAGCCAACTCGATCAAAAAATCAGCAAAGTCTGGCGTCTCGTGATTAACTTCGTCGGATCTCGGTGGTCTGGTGGCAGTCAAATATTCGTCAAACGAACTGCCGAGTGTGGAAATTGAGTATGATTTCGATGGATGATCGACGAGATAACCGAACGCGAGGCCGTTGAATGCTTCTTCTCCGACGGCGTGGCGAACGGCAGGAAATTGTGCCGCCAGACATTCGAGCAATCGACCGAAGTACGCTCGACCATAAATCTGCAATCGATCGAGACTGGTCATTTCACGAGAAGGAAGAATAACCCGTTCGACGTCAGTTTGAGTCACTTCGACCAGTTGCCTGGCTGTGGGTGAATCGACACCCGCTCGAACCCCCTCAGGGTGCGTAATGACCGCCTGTAACCAGCGTTGAATCGTATTGAGCGGGGACGAATCAGGCATGCTCGTTGAAATTTCTTTCCTGGGATCAGGTTCAGGTACATCGTGTCGACATCTTATCCATGATTTTGTCGAAGCGTCTGGGATTATGCGAATTTCAAGAAAGAATCGCAGCAAGAGGGCTTTTCGGCTGTCTCGCTCTGGCTTGATGAAAACGGCAAATCGGCCGTAGGGTTGATACTGTTATGCCTTATGAACGGAAAAGCAGCCGAAACACGGGGTGGCACGGATTTGGACTTCTTCGGGTTTGAAACTTGACTCAATGAGTCAGGTTTCAGGATTTCTTCCAAAGTAGCCTTCTCGCTCTGCGAGTAGAAAGCCGAATTGCCATTAACCTTGTGATCCAACGAGGCTTTCAAGTGCCAGTCGTGGTCTGCTGCAATTCGGCTATCGTCTCGCGGAGAGGTTGTCAGTTTTTGCAAGTC
>JBAXBD010000573.1:0-4444 GCA_037142165.1 Schlesneria sp.
GCGTAGTTGTTATGATCCTGACCCGAAAGGTCGCTCATGCGGACACTGCGATTCATGCCAGCTCAGGCTGAAGGGCTTTGCCGACGCAGGCCTGGTCGACCCCGCTCCGTATGTTCAATAGCTTCCGGCAGTTTCATTGAACACAGATTACGTCTTACTTCGCGGAAGCCCAATTTCATCCATTCTGTCGGTTGGCCGATGATCCTGCGGAATGGATGGGATTTTGGCAATAATTGACATCTTTTCACCTGCGCGTACTTTACACGTACGCTCTGACTCGTTCGAAATCGGATTCAGGTTTCTGAAGAAAGGTGTTGAATGTCGTCAAAATCAACTCTTAATCTTTCATTGACGGAAGCGTTGCGCGCTTTTGTTGACCAGAATTCGGGGGAGGGAACATTGTATGCAACCCCAAGTGAATTCGTACGCGATGTTCTCCGCGAAAAAAAAAGAACGAATCGAGGCGGCGCAAATCCGCGATGCAATTCTTGACGGATTCCAGGATGCGATTCACGGTCGTACTGAAACGTATCGCGGTAATCTACGCCAGTTGATGAAAAAGGATTCCGATTGACCCCCCGCAAAAAGTCCGATCCTGCGACGGTGGTAAAGCTCACGAAACGAGCATTGAAAGACCTGCGTGAGATCGAGCGGACGTCAGTGAAAACATGGGGGCAAAAAACTGCTGACAACTACCTGGATGCAATTGCTTCCTCGCTGGATCAACTTCGAGAAGACCCCAGGATTCTCCGACTTGTGCCCGACCTTGCAGCGGGTCTGTTCTTCTACCGTGTCCGAAAACACTATTTTTAGTATGCGATTACCGGGGAAATGTCGTCGTTGTATTGACGGTCATTCATACGAAAATGGATTTGCCAGCAAGACTCTTGGAATTGGAGCCGCAGCTTCTGGCAGAATCTCAACTCCTGCAAAGCAAATTGGACGCCACATCAGATTAACGGCGAATCCGACGTCGACTTATCCCAATAATTTTTTTGGAGTCCGTATCGACGAGTTGGAAAATCACTTCTTCAATGTTCAATAACTTCCGGCTGGTTTGCGGCGATTGGTTTGCTATAGTTCATTCATGGACCCGTTCGCGCGGGCTAGTGACCTCTGGTCGAACTCTCGTGCGTGTCGGATTTTGAATTCCGATCCCGATTGTTCCCACCACCTTCTGCGGCGACTTCATGACCGTCATTACCATTCGCGATCATCTCAGCGGCTCGACAGCACGAATTCTGCCCAACCTTGGGTTTAACTGCTTTGAGTTTCGGGCAGTGGTCAATGGAAACACGGTCGATGTCCTGGATTCGGTCCCCAATTTCGAGTCAGGAAATCAGCCCCCCAGCAGCAGCGGAATTCCGATTCTGTTTCCGTTTCCCAACCGAATTCGCGCCGGCAAATTTGCCTGGAACGGACATGACTACGTCTTGCCCGGTACGGACCATTGGGGCAATGCAATCCATGGATTGTGTATGGATCGGCCTTGGCGCATTGTGCGACAATCTGATGATTTCGTGACTGGCCAGTTTCAACTGAGTGTCGATGCACCGGACCGTCGATCATTATGGCCTGCCGATTTTGTCATCGAAGTCGACTATGAACTTGTGCGATCACGGCTGAGAGCCAGGTTTCGTATCCTGAATCCTGATAGTCGACCGCTTCCCTGGGGTTTGGGGACTCACCCCTATTTCAAAGTACCGCTGACGGCAGAAAGCCGATACGACGACTGCCTGATTGAAGTTCCGGCCCAAAGACGATGGGAGCTTCTGGACTGTTTGCCAACGGGAAAGACCGTGGAGCTGGACGATTCCAATGATCTGCGCGACGGAGCTTATCTGAACGTGCTGAAACTGGATGACGTTTACACAGGATTGGAATGTGACGGCCCGCAATTCGATTGCCTGGTCATGGATGAGTCAGCCGGCCTGCAGGTGACACTGACATGCCCGCCAATCTTTCGCGAAATCGTCGCATATACTCCGCCGAATCGATCTGCCGTTTGTCTTGAACCGTATACTTGCCCGACAGATGCGGTAAACTTACAGACAAGTGGCCTCGATGTGGGCTGGCGAGTCTTGGGGCCGGGCCAGGAATTTCATACGTGGGTCGATCTTTCCGTAGGGTCGGTGATCGTATGAGGGATTAAAAAATCATGTCGAAAAAGATCGTCCGAACATTTGTTCCATTGATTGCCTGGATCGTTTTCGTCCTGGCACTCCCTGTCGGCATGCTGAAATCCTCCTCGGCGCAAGGGGACCAGCAGAAGCAAGAAACTTCAACTGACCCGGTCGCGCTCAAGAAGCTTGTTGAGAGAATCAATAAACTTGAAGCAGAAGTGGATCGTTTAAAAAACGGGGCACCCGCCGTCGCAACTGGCGTTGACCAGCAAATCATGGCCATGCTCGATGTCGCTCACGTGGGGATGTACTTTTCAGGCAACGGCCAGATTCGGTATTTAGTGCTGCATGTGATGCTGGCCAACACAACAAAGCAGTCGTTCACGATCACGCGCGATCAAGTGATCGCAGAGATTGACGGAGAAGACCGGAAGCTGAAGGACATTCCGCAGCAACTGCAGAACTTCCAATTTCAATCCGGTAAGCAGAATTATCAGATTTCGACGATGAAGCCTCTGAAAGAATGGAAGCTTCCCGCTGGTGGTCATACAGGGATCTGGCTGGTTTATTCCGATCTTCCGATCGGCCCCAACGTTCCCAAATGTGTTCTGAAAATCAAACTTGGTGATGTGACCAAAGAAATCAATGTCAACTCCCTGCAGCGCGCTCAGCTAGGCCTTGAAATCGAGCGGATCGGGCCGAATCAAAGCCTCGCTTTATTCACAATCAGCGGATCCATTAATACTTTCAACGCGGGGGCTTTTGTTGATGAGCTAGACGCCATGGTTGCACAGAAGATCGCACGAGTTGTCGTGCGGTGGGTCGAGGGAGCAACTCCCCCTGATCCGCAACTGATGAATTGGCTGCAAACCGCCGCAGCGGGAAATCACGGCAACAACGTCAACCAGACGTTTCCTGTCATTCCGGCTGCAATTCAGGAATTCCATCTCACCGAATTTCCTGTCAGCGACGAAGCTCAACCGAGAAATCAGTCGTTCGTCACGCGAGTTCCCGGCCAGGTTCGAATGCATAAAACATCCTCAGAATCGGTCGGGGCGGCATTAAGGACCGCCTATCTCAATCTTCCTCGCGATGAATTACTCAAAGAAATTCGAACGGGACACCCATTGTCGCGAGCAGCGGCATTGGCTTACGGTGGCGGTCGGCTGGACGTTGAAAATCTGCCGCAGATTTTTGAATGGGCAGAAGACAAAGACCCCGAGTTTCAGAAGGCGGCACTGCAGGCACTCAGTCACTTCGGAGAACCGCAAGCGGTCGAAAAGCTGGTGTTGTATGCAAAACGGAATGTTGAACCACTGTCGTCAGCCGCGATTGAAAGTCTTGCCGGGTCACGATTCGGAGCGGCGCACGATGCCTTGCTTGCACTGTTGAAGAACGAACCTGCGGAGTCGAGGAAAAAAATTGTGCAAGTACTTGCCAAGTACCCTCGTCCGATCTGGTCCGATGCGTTGTATGAATTCGTGTCGAATGGACCGGCAGGAATGGATGCGGAATCGTTAAAAGCTCTCGTTCAAGTCGGCCATCCTCAACTGGTTGATGTCCTTCAACGAGCCCTGAAATCACCCGACAAAATGATTCGCGACCAGGCGTTCCAGACATTATCCCAGCGGAGCGATCAGCGGAGTGAAACTCTATCAATCGAATACGCGCTGAAGATGCTGGAATCCGGACCGCCCGACGTGAATGTGGTTCAATTGCTCTCGCGGACAAAGGATGCCCGAGCCATCCCCTTACTACTGAAACAACTGGAATCGGGTAATGACCGCGTCACAACGATCAACCTCCTGATGCAGTTGGGCGACCAGGAGGTCGCCGACAAACTCGTGCAGAAATACATTTCGCTCAACAACAACGAAAAAGTTCAGATTCTGCAGGGGCTGAAGATTTTTCGCCACCCGAAATTCCGCGAGCTCTGTGGTGACGCGCTTGCATCAAGTGATAACCAACTTGTCACCACCGCTGCGACCGCATTGACTGCTGACGGAAATCCCGAAGGTGAAAAGCTGCTGATCGCAGCGATTGACAAGCAAAGAACGAATCATCTTCTCGGGAATATCATGCAGGCCCTGGCGAACTTTGGAACGCCAACCGCTCGTGCTGCATTGGTCAAAGCCCGCGACTCCGGTGACCCAGCCAAGAAGAATTATGCCAACTCAGCCCTGTTGGCTTTACGTCAACGTTCCCCAGGATTTCAGTACGCGTTCCAGGGGGATACGTTCAGCAAGAACCAGCAGGAGAAGGAGGCTATGGAGGCATACAACATGGCGCTTCAACTCGATGCCGAGCTCCCCGAAGCTTAT
>JBAXBD010000574.1:0-4422 GCA_037142165.1 Schlesneria sp.
CATCAGGCGGTTTTCGAACTGAAAGAGCCGATTCGATTATGCAGTGACATGAACACGAACCCTTGCGTATCAGGCACAAACGCGAAGACTGATAAGCCTAAGGAACCGATTCGACTTCGGTTTGTCCTGAAGCAACGCCACGGCCGGGGACATCTGATCGGCAGGGCTCGGCTATCGCTGACTGGGGCGGTTCCTCCTGTGCGAGTCGATGCGATTCCCGACGCAATCGCGATCCTTCTCGCCATTCCTCAGGCTCAGCGTAACGATGCACAACGTTTGGAACTCGCGAGGTTTCAGCAACTGGTTGAGGTTGCACGTTCATTAAGCTCACTGCCGAAGCAAAATCTCGTCTACGCGGCGGCAGCAGATTTTGAACCGGTTGGATCGTTACGGCCGCCGCCAGGCCCCAGGTCAATTCATATCCTTCATCGAGGGGATATTCATCATCCAAAAGAGGAAGTCACCCCTGGTGCTCTGACATGTATTGCGACAGTCCCATCACAATTTGAAATTCCTGCGAACGCACCAGAATCTGTACGACGAGCAGCGCTGGCCCGATGGCTGACGAATAAGAATAATCCGCTGACGTGGCGATCGATCGTCAATCGAGTCTGGTATCACCATTTCGGTCGCGGACTCGCGGGGACGCTCAACGACTTTGGACACATGGGTGAAAAGCCAACTCACCCGGAATTGCTTGACTGGTTGGCGGTTGAATTCCGCGACGGCGGTCAGTCGCTCAAGAATTTGCATCGAATGATCGTGACAAGCCAGACATACCAGCAAAAAGTGGAAAATCCACTTTCCAAGAGCGGTGCGGCATCGGACGATTCCGCGATGCAGGATTTGCGGTCGTCTCTTGATGCAGACAACAGGTTCCTCTGGCGAATGAACCGAACTCGTCTTGATGCAGAATCAATCCGTGATGCCATTCTTTCCATTTCTGGACGCATGGACCCACGCATGGGGGGGCCGTCGGATCG
Organism: Schlesneria sp.; assembly: GCA_037142165.1. Classification (GTDB taxonomy): domain Bacteria; phylum Planctomycetota; class Planctomycetia; order Planctomycetales; family Planctomycetaceae; genus Schlesneria. The sequence continues at coordinate 984 of JBAXBD010000574.1, forward strand.
ACAATTTGATCTTCAGCCTGGAATTCACGTGACACCCCGGGTCGACTATTCAAAATTTGATACGAGTGCTGACACAGGTCGCCGGCGAAGCATTTATCGCTTTCTGTTCCGCACGCTGCCCGATCCATTTATGGAATCACTCGACTGCCCGTCAGGCGATCAGATCACCCCGGCAAGAACGAACGGTGTCACCGTTCAACAGGCACTGTCGCTGTGGAACGACAAGTTTATTTGTCAGCATTGCGAGTATATCGCAGATCGTATTAATCGCGATCTTGCCCGCGAGCAGGGAAATTCAAACGAGCCGTTTTCACTCGCGAAGTCACAAGTCGCATGGGCCTTCCGACTGATTCTCTGTCGCCAACCCACCAGCAACGAAACACTCGACGCGATCGATTACACGGAGCGGCACGGACTGTCGAATTTGTGCCGATTGCTGCTTAATAGTAACGAGTTCCTGTTCGTAAACTGAGGCTCAAAATGAAGTTGTGAATCCTTGTCTTCGAGGGGTTCAGTCAAAGTTTGCGGGCTGGCGAATGCTTAACGCCTTTTCTTGTTTTCGCTCGTGAGCAGGTTCGAGATTGATTCAAATACAAAAAATTCAGCAGGTCTTGCTTGCATGAGGATAGACAGGGCGTATGATATACCATCGGTTTAGTCGACTATATCGCGACTCGAATAGCTGTGCTTCACCGTCAGAAGACTTGATAAAGAGTAGTCCCAACCGGAACTGGGAACTTGTTACTAAGTAAGCTGGTGTGACCGAACCTCATGAGAGTTCGGACATACTGGTTTTTTTTTTGCTCGCCCGAACATCATTGACGATGAACTCGCCAAGGCGGGACGACGGCGAATCCTGGAAAAAGGCGGATCGGCACACCGCCGAATTCGACAGAGGTTTTACACGATGGCAATGTTGATCACTGGTCTTGGAACCGCTGTACCTGCGGGAAGCGTCGAACAGAATCTCGCGTACGAGGCGATGCAATCATTGTGTTGCGATTCGGACGAACATCGCCGAGTGATGCAGATGATTTACCAAGGAGCCGGGGTCAACGAGCGAGGCACCGTGCTGCTCCAAGAGCACAACGGGATTCCGACGGACGTCTCGGAAGGTTTTTTCCAACCACGCAGTGACGAAGATGATCGTGGTCCAACCACTCATGCTCGTATGGAAAAATACGAAGAACATGCTCTTGCTCTTGCCATGGAATCCTGCGAAGCGGCTCTCGCACACGCAGATCAGGATGTCTCGGAAATCACGCATCTCGTGACCGTTTCGTGCAGTGGTTTCTACGCACCTGGCTTTGACATCGGCTTGATTCAAGAGTTGGGCATGTCGCCAGATACGTCGCGAACTCATGTCGGGTTCATGGGATGCCACGGGTCGTTTAATGCTTTGCGAGTTGCCAAGGCATTCGTTGACGCCGATCCGAAAGCAGTCGTTCTGATCTGTTCCGTCGAATTGTGCAGCCTGCACCACCACTACGGCTGGTCGACTGAAAAAGTGATTGCCAACGCTCTGTTTGCTGACGGCTCAGCAGCCGTCGTCTGCCGATCCGCACCTGTAGGTCAAAGCCCGATCCAGTCGAAGTACGAAATGATTCGAAGTGGATCGCATTTGCTGGAAGGTACGCTCGGAGCGATGAGCTGGAAAATTGGCGATCATGGTTTCGAAATGACCTTGTCACAAAAGGTACCAGGGTTGATTGAAAAGAATCTGGGACCCTGGATGACGTCGTTTCTGGCGAAAGAAGGTCTGACGATCCAGGACGTCAAGGGCTGGGCAATTCATCCTGGTGGCCCGCGAATTCTTGATGCCTGCTTGGCCGCACTATCGCTTTCCAGCGAAGACGTTGCACCCGCACGCGAAATTCTTGCTCAGTACGGCAATATGTCGTCTGCCACAGTCCTGTTCCTGCTGAATCGAATTCAGGAAGAACCACGACGTGGTCCCGTTGTCGCCTTGGGATTCGGGCCTGGTCTGACGATCGAAGCCATGCTGCTGAACTCGGAAATCTAACCCAGTCGAGTACCCTGTGGTAAAAATCTTTCTGGCACTGGTCGGCTTTGCCTATATCGGGTTAGCCGGCTGGTGCTCGCTGCAACCGGAAAAAACGGCGAAGGGAGTTGGATTCTCCCTTCAGCCGGGTTCGGGCCAGTCTGAATTTCTGGTTGTCTACGGCGGGCTTGAACTGGCCTTGGGTCTGATCTTTCTCTGGCCACTTTACCGACCTGAAGAAAGTGCTTTTCCGCTTTTCGCCTGCCTGGTGATTCACGCGTGCCTCGTCCTTTTTCGGACGATTAGTTTCTTTCTTTACAGCGGAATCGAATCGACCACGACATATCTGGCTGCGACGGAGTGGTTGATTTTTCTTGGTTCGGCCTACTTCTTCCTGCGTAAGGTCTGAGGTCAAACGATTGGAATGGGGCGAGCCAGATAAGCTCCGAACCAGACGGCAGCCAGTCCGAGCAACACATTTGCGGTCATGTGCCCCAAACTTATCACGATTCCGCTACCCGGATTGTTGGCGATAAAAAACGTTTCGTACGCCAGTGACGAAAACGTCGTCAATCCACCAAGTACGCCAACGACAAAGAACAGCCGCATTGAGTCGGCAACGCTTTTTGAATCATGAGGCGAGCCGAGAACGTAGCCGATCGCCAATGATCCAATCACATTGACGATCAGTGTTCCCGCCCCAATATAGCCAGGAAGCAATGTTTTCATCATCGTGCTGATGCCGTATCTCAACATCGCACCCAGGCCGCCGCCCGTCCCGACCAGTAACAGATTCCACATACGTTACTTCGCCGAAATCTTCCAAAGGTTTTGATCGCTACGAACGTAAATGGCACCGTTGGAAACGGCTGGTGTACACAAGAAAACTTCTCCATCAAGGTTTCCCGTATGGACCACCTCGCCGGACTCGTCGCCAAGCTTGACGCAGTGCCCTTCTCCCTTTTCATTGAAAACGTAAAGGTGCCCACCTGCTGCAACGGGGGAACCACTGAATGGACCTGCCACTCGAGTCTGCCACTTAATGTCACCCGTCTTCAAATCCGCTGCAAGTAAGACTCCCGCTCCATTGATCGAATACAGGCGTCCTTTGTAGACAAGTGGGCTGATCGTGCGAGGATCAAGTTTGTTCGTTTGCCAGATCTTTTCCAGACTTGCGCTTTCCCCAGGTGGTTTCAGTGCCGTGATCCCCTTTGAGGCGGCATAAAGAATTCCATCCGCTGCAACCGACGAACTGATCGTCGAGGCACCGTCTGTGTAGTTCCAGACAACATCGCCGGTCAGCGGTCGGACGGCCGCGATTCCCTCCGACGACTGCAGCAGTGCCAGATCTTCATGCCCACCGTACCGTTTCGGCCAGACGATCGCTGACGACCAGTTTGCCTTCTTCGGACGAGCCGAAGTCCAGCGCGACACACC
>JBAXBD010000575.1:0-4411 GCA_037142165.1 Schlesneria sp.
CGGTCTCGGGATTGGTGTTCTTGTCAATCGGGGGGAAACGCCGAACTTTACCGAGTACGATTTTGATGTCGAGCGGGCTGGCCGGTTCCAGCTCGAATTACGTTATGCCGCTTCGTCGTCGCGACCCGTCAAAGTTTTCGTCAACGGGGTACTTGTCAAAACTGATGCCGCTGGCAACGTCACTGGATCGTGGACTCCGGAGACTCAGACGTGGTTCGTTGAAGGTTTTGTTTCGATCAAAGCAGGCCGAAATCTAATCCGACTTGAGCAACCGCAGTTTTTCCCTCATATCGACAAGCTGTTGCTGACACCGATTGAGGGGAATGAACAGATCGCCATTGAACCAATCCAGAGTGTTCCAAACCCCAATCCCGAAAACACATATCAACTACTTCCGTCACTCGTTCAACAATGGAAAAAATCTCTCGAAGCCTCGACTTCGGACCCGAAATCAATTCTGACGGCCTGGCATCAGTTTGTTCGGAACAAATCACTGACGATCGACCCGGATATTCCAGAGAATGGCGTTGCACGACTGCTCGGGGATCGACAACCAACATCACTTTTCGATCTCGCACAACGCTATGACCAATTGTGTTCCTCGGCTCTGACCGCATGGACTCAATTGAAAGCGAGCGGTGAAGCTCAGGATGCGAAATCGCCTCCCGATCCCATACAGGAATCGGCTCGCATCCTTTTGTCTGATCCGAAGGGGCCACTCGCGATCCCTGCCGACATTGAAGCGTCGTTTTCAGCCGATGTCGTGGCTCAATTGAAAGCTGACCGTGAAGAATTATCTCGTCGCGAAGCTTTGATTCCAAAGTTTCCCGAAACAATGGCCGTGTCAGAATCAAAACCAGAGAATCTGAAAATCCATCTTCGAGGGAGTCATTTAACCCTTGGTCGGGAAGTCCCTCGCGGCTTGCCCCGAATCCTGACGCAAGTCGAGAGTCACAAAGCTTCCATTCCCGTGTTGAGCAAGGCATTGACATTTGACCCAGCTGCAGGAAGCGGACGATTACAACTGGCCCAATGGCTGACTCGACCCGAGCATCCATTGACCTCACGAGTCATGGCCAACCGGATCTGGCAATGGCATTTCGGGCAGGGGTTGGTCAGGTCGCCTGATAACTTCGGTCGATTGGGAGAACGCCCGTCGCACCCGCAACTTCTGGATTGGCTCGCAAGCGAATTCTCCGGTCACTCGGAAGTGTCTGCGAAAGGCCCTCGTGCCTGGAGCCTCAAATCGTTTCACCGCTTGTTAATCGGTTCGGCAACATACCGTCAGAGCACCGAGTTCAATTCGGCCTCTGCACTTGTTGATCCCGAAAATCGATTATTGTGGCGTTTTCATCGGCAACGGATGGATGTGGAAGTCTTGCGAGATTCATTGCTGCAATTAAGTGGTCAACTCGACGAAACTCCCTCCGGTACATTGTTACCGACAGCGAATCGCAGCTACGTTACCAGTACGGCGAATGTGAATCCTGCTGTTTACAACAGCAATCGACGCTCGGTCTATCTTCCCGTCGTACGATCAGCACTCTTTGAGGTTTTCACCGCCTTTGACTTTGCAGACCCGAGTACGCTGTCGGGGCAGCGTGATCAAACGACGGTGGCTCCTCAGGCATTGTTCATGATGAACAGTGCGTTTGTTCTGGATCAGGTGCAGTCACTAGCAGGACAACTATTGAAACGATCTGACCTCGATTCATCGGCTCGAATACGCATGATTTACGTAATGGCTTATGGCCGTGATCCGTCAGAGGCTGAGGTGAGTCGAGCGGTTGGATATCTCGACCGAATAAGTTCATCGTTGAATCCCTCCGGAAATGCATCATCCGAAGTCGAGCTTCGAGCCTGGACCAGTCTCTGTCGTGTCATCTTATCGGCCAATGAATTCTTGTACGTGGAGTAAACCGAATTTCGATGACTCAACATTCTTGCCATTCATTCACGCCAGTCTTCAATCGCCGCGATCTGCTGAAGCAGACTGCCGCAGGTTTTGGGAGTTTGGCATTGGCAGGATTGGCGGCGGAAGTTGCAAGAGGAGACTTACGCCGGACAAGTCCCAATCCGCTGGCACCAAAGCCCTCGCAATTCGAACCCAAAGCAAAACGCGTCATCTTTTTGTTTATGCACGGCGGACCATCACAGGTCGATACTTTTGACTACAAGCCGCTGCTCGAACGAGATCACGGAAAGCCGTTACCGTTCGCCAAACCGCGAGTCTTTTCGGCACCGACGGGGAATCTGCTGAAGTCACCTTTTCAATTTCAACAATATGGTGAAAGCGGGGCCTGGGTCAGCGAGATCTTTCCACATGTCGCTCGACAAGTTGATGACTTGTGCATCATTAACGGGATGCATGGATCGAACTCACGTCACGGCGGGGCCTTACTTGAACTCCATACGGGTAGTGATACGTTCGTGCGGCCGAGCATGGGTTCATGGATTACCTATGGGCTGGGAACCGAGAATCAGGATCTGCCCGGGTTTATCACGATGTGTCCGACGCTGACTCATGGTGGAGTCAACGCTTTCAGTTCCGCGTTTCTGCCGGCGATCTATGCGGGTACGCCACTGGGGAATGCGAGCATTCCTTCCGATCAGGCAAAGATTCCATTCATTGAAAACGCTGAAAAACTGTCGCGGCAAATGCAACGCATGGAGCTGGATCTGCTTCGTGAAGTCAATACCGATCAGCTCGCCACGACCGGACCTGACAACGTGCTTGAAAGCCGGATCGAATCGTTCGAGCTCGCCTTTCGGATGCAATCGGCAGCACCTCAGTTACAGGAGATTAGCAACGAAACCGAAGCGACACAGAGGATGTATGGCCTGGATCAGCCCGCCACAAAGAATTTTGGGCGTCAGTGCCTGATGGCTCGTCGATTCATCGAACAGGGAGTTCGTTTTGTTCAATGCACCCATAGTTATAAGTGGGATCAGCACGGAAACTTGAAGGCGGATCACGCGAAGAACGCGATGGAAGTCGATCAGCCGATCGCCGCGCTGTTGATCGATCTTAAGTCGCGAGGTCTGCTGGATGACACGTTAATCTTGTGGGGAGGCGAATTTGGCCGAACGCCCGTCGCTCAAGGAAATGACGGACGCGATCATAATCCACAGGGTTACACGATGTGGCTGGCGGGCGGCGGTGTGAAAGCCGGCATTCGCTACGGAGCGACCGACGATTACGGATATTATGCCGTCGAAGACAAAGTTCATCTGCATGACCTGCATGCAACGATGCTGCATCTGCTGGGCCTGGATCATCTGAAACTGACATATCAATATGCAGGTCGAGACTTTCGACTGACCGACATTCATGGCGAGATTGTCCGCGGCCTGCTGGCATAGTATCCTTCCAGCGAAATTCGGCTTCGCGATCTGGATGTTGCGAAGCCCCCTTTGGGTCGGATCCCCCAGTTATCGAACGGAGTCAATGATATGAAACGTGGATTGAAGCTCGCCCTCCCTTGCCTGCTGGCCTTCGGAACGCTTTTTCTTTATGCCGCAGATAAGGACCCGGAACTGCAGCCGTTTCAGGGCCGCTGGGAAGTGAAAGAACTCGTTGAGAATGGTCACGTCATTCCTCACGATGCGATCCGCGAATGGCTCCCATCCGGTGGACATATCGAGATCGCGGACAACGCGCTCATGTATGTCTCACCTCAAGATGGAAAAAAGCACGCCAAGGTTTTTGCGATTGATGCGACGCAGTATCCCAAAGGCTTCGACATGGTGACTCGCGAGAAAAAAGAGGCCGTCGGGATTTTTCGATTTGACGAAGGGCGACTTGTTGTCTGCCTGTCCGATCCCGACGATGGTCCACGACCGACGGAATTCTCGGCAAAGGAAGGATCGAAGCGCATGCTGATGGTGCTGCAACGAAAGCCAGATCATGTCGCTACAGAAAAACCAACGGCTGCTGCCACAAATCCTGCACCAGCTTCTGTCGCCGCGAAAATCCTGACCGATGCCGAGCTGGCCAAGATGATGCCTGGCGTATGGCGATTTAAAGACGACGCCGGAGCGTTAGTCATTACCGTCAATGGTGACGGTACCTGGTCGTCGATTCGTGAGGTTCAAGAAATGCGTTTGTTTAAGAAAATGTTCGTGCAGACGCCGGTTTCAAGCGGTAAGTGGTCTGTCAAAAACGGAACCGTCAACTTCCTTTGTACCGCGTCTGTTCACCCTGACCGCGTCAATCACAACTTGCCATTTACGATCAGGTCTATCTCGGAAAAAGACTTGATTTTCGTTGACTTTGTGGGACGGCTCGGAAAGGCTGTCAAAGTACTTTGACAAGCGCCTGTTCGTGATTTGGCGATGATTGCCCTACAGCGTTGACAAGACTTTAAGCTCGGTTCGTATGCCACTGCATCGGAGTCTTCGGAGACGCAGT
>JBAXBD010000576.1:0-4404 GCA_037142165.1 Schlesneria sp.
GAATAGCTTTTTTCAGCTTCCTGGCTTCGATGAATTCGATCAGCCGATTCTTTGACCTGCTGGATCTCGGAATCAGTGACCTGATAGGCATGAAGGGTCTGCTCTGCCGTAAAAACGGTAATCTGTCCCTGCTCGACTTTGGCTTGTTGTTCCCTGTATTCCCGGTCCGAAATCGCTCCTGTCGCCGTAAGCGCCTTGAATCTGTCCAGTGTCTGTAAGTCGAGTCGAAGCTGAGCAAGCGAAGAAGCAAGTTGGCTCTTCTTCTCTCCCAACTCTTTGCTCCAGATCACGGCTAACGGTACGCCTTCTTTAACTTCATCAAAGTTCTGCAACGGCCTCGCTGGAGGAGCAAAAGGCTTTGACTGTAATGACTGCAGGCCTTTAACCGTCGCCAGTTCAAAGATCGTTCCAGGGAATCGGGCATGAACATGGGATAGACGGTTTGAGTCGATTGCCAATGAGCCCCGCAAATGGAGGACTTTTGAAAATCGAGGGATCTTCGCAACTGTCGTTTTCAGATTCATGGCCTGAAGCGTATCTGCAGGCAATTCATGAGCCTCCGAAAGTACTCGTTTCGGGACCACTTCCTGAGAAGCGATTTGACGCAATTGCTCATCGGGCCTTTGTTCGGAACGTCTGGAATTAATCAGTGCCCAGCTAAGTCCGATCGCAAGCAAAGTTGCAATCGCGAGAAGTATCGCTTTGCCGATTTTTTGCTTCCCAAATGGAATCGTCATCTTAACTCCTCACTGAATTCGGCAAAGTTCTTGAAATCTCTGTGGTCTTCATGAAGCGATTGATTCTTATCAATTGACTTTGGCACACGAACTCCACGACCAAGGCAGAAGAAAAAAAGCCCAAATCTCTTGCACAAAAAGCGATGTCTCCGCAAATGCGACAATCACGTCGAAGAAGCAAGGTAACGTAGTACGCGCGAATAAAAAAGCGGCAAGAACCGCCGATCGCAGTGTCGGTAAATCGTCAGAGCTTCTGGGGAGCTTGCGTAGACCTGGAAAACTGCGCAGGTCAAGCGAAAATCCTCGCTAACGACGACGAGATAATAACCGGAAAGACTTGATCTCTCTGCACACCCGTTACGATACGAAGCCTGTCACAACCAAGATTATCCCGCATATGTATCGTGATCGTTGCGGCCGGAATGACGGCAGGCTGATGAGGTCGAATTGTGTCGAGTCTAATGCCATTTGGCAAGTACCGTTACGAACGAACCTAATTGTGCGGCGACAGGAACGTATGACTGTTCACGCTCCAAATCCAAATGAGTCATTTGAACGCCGATCTGCGGCGCACCGGGCGATTCATCTGTTCGTCGTAACAGTCGTGAATCTGGCTTTGGTTTCAGGCTGCCAAAGTGTCGATTCTCGATCGAACTCGATTCGCATTTCGAGTCTGAGTGAGATCAGACAATCAAAAGATGGCGGCATTTCGAGTAAGGATACCAATCGCACGCTAAAGGGCAGCCTGGCAGAAACGAGACGTGCATCAAAGACGAAAGCCGACCAGGTTGACGCTGAAGATGTCTCGGCAATATCGGGCACCGCACCCTCCTCATCTCAAAAGAGGCGATCCTCCTCACCGCAAAGCAAAGAGGAATTCGCCCCAGCGACGGACGCCTCTCAAATCGATGTCGCATCACAGGACCGGGAGTTGAAGCGAAGTCAACCTTCCTTTGAGATCACGCAAACCAGCGCCACCAGTCAATTCAATTCCAACAACACTCAGAATGACAGCTCTCTCATTAAGATCCTGAGCTTCAACGACAATGAAAGCGAATTAACAGCTCCCTCCAATATCCTCGGTCGTGATGGCGGTCCTTCGCGATTACCTTCTGCGAATCAAGATCGTCCAAAATCCCTTCGGCTGAAGTTTCCGACCGAGATTCCCGGCGCAGGATCTCCGACGATCTCATTGCCCGTCACTGATCTGGATCATCCAGAGCGAAAATTATCTGCGATTAATACGCTGTTTCCCCAGCCGGCCGATTCAAAACCACTTGATACACCCGCCGGGCCAGCCATGACACTCGAAGAACTCGAGGATATGGCAATGAATAACAGTCCGATCATCGCGCAGGCTCTTGCAGCGATCACAATGAATCAAGGAGCAACGATTCAAGCGGGGGTCTATCCTAATCCTGTGGTCGGTTACGAAGCGGATACGGTCGGTTCATCGTTCACCCGAAATTATGAGGGTGTTTATATGTCACAGACCGTCAAAGTGGCAGGTAAGGTCCCTCTGCAACGTGCCGCTGCGAACATGGATCTGATGAACTCGCAATTGGCTTATGAACGAACAAGACAGCAAATTCTGCACGATGTGAGAACCGCATTCTATAATGTCCTCGTCTCACAAGAAGCGAATCGCATCAACGGGGCATTGGTTCGATTCACGAATCAAGTCTATGCAATCATGATTGATCGATTAAAGAATGGGGAGCAGGCTGGCTACGAATTGGCCCAACTCAGAACCTTGGTCAAACAAGCTCAGACGATCCTGGTGAATTCACAAAACCGGTTCGTTTCGTCATGGAAACAACTCGCCGTGGCCACAGGTTGCCCCGAACTGCCCCCATCGCCTCTGGAGGGGCGGTGCGACATTTCAGTCCCAAATCTGGACTATGATATCCTGCTGGAACGTGTTCTCAGCGTACATCCTGACTTGCAGGCATCGCGAAATCTTGAAGCACAAGCAAGGTTGAATCTTAAGCTCCAAAAAGCAATTCCGATTCCCGATCCGACCGTTACCGGAGTTTTTCAGAATGACTCCACAGTTCCAGGGTATGGTCGCACTTCGTACAACTTGAACGTGTCGGTGCCGGTTCCATTTTTCGACAGGAATCAAGGAAATATCCGCACGGCATTCGGAAAACTCGATATGAGTTCCCGACAGTACGCTGTCGCAACGAATCAATTGACTGGTCAACTTGCCGACGCATTTGAACGCTATCAGAACGGACGGTTTCAATCTGAGTATTATCGAACTCAGATTCTTCCAGACCTGGCCCGAGCCTATCGAGGGGTCTTCGACAGACATATCGCAGCGTCAGACAAGGTGGCGTTCGGAGATATCATCGTCGCCCAGCAGAACCTGGCAGGTGGCGTCTCGGCTTACATTGCCTCGCTAGTGCTGCAATGGAACGCAGCAGTTGATATCGCAAATCTGATGCAATTGCGAGATTTCCGACTCTTGTTCTCTGATTTGCCCCCCGTGCCTGATTCACTGAACGATGGGACGATGTCGCCGACACCCCAGGAAGGAGCCCAGCCATGAAAGCCTGGTTTGTCGGCCTTCTGATTGGTGCCCTGCTGACGTTGAGCCAACGGGCGTACTCGGACGATCAGATTCCAAAGTCCCCTGAGCCGTACGACAGTGTTGTACCAAGGTACTTGTCCGAGGGTTCCGCTCGGACCGTTCCGCCTGCGAGATTCAATGACCAGGACTCCCGTGACCAGGCGATACCAACGCCATTGACTGCGGCGCCACCTCCAGACCCTGAGTTGCCAACCTGGGGTCGATATTTAACCCCCGGCACGTCCCCAGTATTGTCGCCAGTGGAGTACAGCCTCGTCGGCCCGCCGACCGGAGTAATCCAACACGCCGAGGACCAGGATTATCGAGCAGTTGTCTCCGATCCGAATTCCCTGTTGAACTACGACGCTCAGTTCGGACAGAACGTCGACATTTTCCGTCCCGACGGAATGGCTCCAATTGGTATGTTTGGTGATCATACTCTTCCCGCCGGAACGGCGTTTCTCTCGTACCGCTACCTTCAAAACTCGTTCGATCAGAATTATGTGGGATCGCACCCTACGGGGGTTCCAACTGCTTATCCATATGCACCGACCTGGATGATGCAAAATTCGCAGGTCGCTCTCGTCGAATACGGTGCAACACAGGACTTCACGGTGATGGCGTACGTGCCATTTCAGCACAATGGAATCAACTCGCAAACATCTACGGGTAACTATCTCGCCACGTTTACAAACCCCGGCGACGTTCGAATTCAAGGGTTGCTCGTCGTCAGACGAGCCGAACGGTCTCAATCTCATGTGAGTTTTGGGGTCAGCATCCCCGTTGGTTTCCTTGAACAACAATCGGTCGGCGGTACCAACCCTCCGGAACCCTCACAAACTGCTCCGAATAATCCGTACGCACTTCGAACCAGTTCAGGGACCTACGATCTCTTGCTTGGCTACACCTACAGAAAACAGACAGACAATTGGACGTTTGGTGGACAGGCCAATGCTGTAATCCCAACTGGTAAGAATACGCTGGACTATGAATTTGGAAATCAGTTTCAGTTGACAGGTTGGGCATCGCGACGATGGACAGAAAGATGGAGTACCTCGGCGCGTTTAGACGGACACTGGAACGGTAACATTC
>JBAXBD010000577.1:0-4394 GCA_037142165.1 Schlesneria sp.
GCCGAAGTATGCGTACGACTAAGGCCCGCTCGTCGGCCGACATCGAATCCCAGGCAATCCGGGCGATCGTCATATGACCGGCATCGTTCCATGCGTGCAGCAGCGAGCACGAGTTCAAACAGAAAACCAAACCGGCCATCATCGACAAAGCACGAGACATTCACTTCACCCTAAATAATCTGACGAACATCAGCAACGATTTCGATCCCTGAAGAAGCTAAAGGGATGCTGGTTTCGTGGATAGTAAGCGTCGCCAAAATTCACACAGTCTTCACACGGTGAGTTTCCAGAAACGCTACGGATTCTTGGATTCTACCGGCGAGAATTTGGCCACCTGTCAAATTTTCCGCCATCAGAGTCGGGGAAAAATTGAGATTTTGCAATCGAAATGACCCTCGATTCGAAATGGAACGCGATGTGCAAATGAAAATTCTTGTCCGCCAGGACCGACTCAAAATCGAAAATGGCACTGACGGAAGCATTCGATTCGTGACCGGCTAAACTTTTTCACTCATCAGGTTAGGGAGAACCAAAATGCAAATTCGTTCAACCATCGTCATCGCCTTAGCTTGCGTGTGTCAGATCATAAGGATTTCCGTCACGTTTGGAGATGATAAAGACGCAAAGGGGACGGCTCCGGAAGCTCCGGCTGGTTTTGTTCTGGTCGACGAAGATCAATGGCACGTGATGGCCGATGAACCTGATCGACACATCAGTCGGGCTCGGGAAGCATTCCTGATGGCTGACGCCAAGACGGCAGCCGCTGAACTACGGAAAGTCGCGGTCCATCTTCGGATTGCTTCGGCACACGCATCAGAGCGCGTCAAAAAGGGTTTGGCTCACTCTGACCATGAATTAACCACATTGGCCAGGCACATTGAAAACGGTACGGTGAAGTCTGTTGAAGAGCTTGACGCAGCCACCGCAAGAGCACTGCATGCCCTTGCAGATTACCAATACGTCAGAGCTGCGGAAGCTTGGAGAAAACGTGAAACCCGCGTCTCGGGCCAGTACTTGCGAGCAGCCGCTGACAACATGGAACGAGCCGCGGCTCGAACCGATGTCCGCATGCGGGCCGCCTCCGCCGAAATCGCAAAGAACTCTCGCGTGATTTCTTCCAAACTGATCGAAGGGACTGGATATGTCATCGATGAAATTGGAGCAGGATTTGAGACGGTAGGTCACGAAATCGAACGTATTGGAGCTCGGGTTGCTCCGACAAAGACTGTTAAATAGGTCCGATGGCTGAATCAGGAGAACAAATTGTGAAGCGAATACTATTACAATCGATGCTCTCAATTGGTTGTCTGGCAATGAACGTTTGCCTGGCTGTTGATACACCCAAAACGAACAAGAATGCCAAGGACGCACCAACTGCCAAGATCGAAGCGGAAAAAGCCGAGAAACCATTGCGTATCGTTTCCAGGATCGATGTCGAACCGGTCAATCACCTGAGTGAGGGAGAGCTGCGGGAAGTCTCGTTCGCGTCGGGTCGAATTCTCAAACATGTGACTCAAGCGAGAGACGCCATTGCCGAAAATCACAATCAGGACGCCGTTCGCCACGTCGATCAAGCCCTGAAACTGATGAAAATTGTTGACGGTTTGTTGCCTCATTATAAAGTGAAGACGCAAATCACCTCGGGAGATGTTTGTTATCTTGACGAGGACGACGTCACACCTCGCTACGTCACACTGTTTGAAGATGTTGATCGCCGCGACGTGATTTCCCCTGTCATTCGGGCGAAACATGAAGCGGGACTGAAAGTTGATCCGACTTCAGCTCAGAAAGATCCAGAAGGCAAGCTGGCTCCGGTTCCACTGGTCGTGACTCGTGCCGATGTCACGTACACAATGGTCAAGCTCGACGTTGATCTTGCACGAAGAATGCTCGCGCTCGCCAGTAAACATCTCGGCGAAGACAAGTCCAAACATGCCGATTCGGCGCTCCATTCACTTCAAGCGAGTGGCGTGCTACTTGAACTCGAAGAAATCGATCTGCCGCTCAAGCAAACCGCTGACAATTTGAAGCTTGCGGAAATCGAGATGAAGGATGGTCGGCATGAGGAAGCCCGCGCCGCTCTTCAGGAAGCGATTGATGATCTCAAAGATTACGAAGAGCAAGTCGGGGAAAAGCGTGGCGAAGAAGTGAAAGCTCTGCACGAAGAGATCACAAAACTGGCCGCTGAACTCGAAAAAGACAAACCTTCCCCAGCTGAAACCCAGAAGCTCGCGACGACAATCTCGCGCTGGCGAGACAGTGTTTCAAAGTGGTTTACAAAGAAGAAATAAATCCACGAATACCTCTGTCAACTCTGATTCCAGGGTTGCTTGCCACTGGCGTGCCTCTTCGCTCGCCAGTGCTTTTGTTTACGGAGATGACATTTCCCTGTATCAGTCGTTCGGCAACGGGTGCGTTTCAAAGTACTTAAGAAGTGCTTCGAGCAGTGGGTTGATCGTAAACCGCTGAACGTCGTGGGGTGGATGCCAGCGTTTCCATTCGTGACCTGCGTGCTCGGTTACGGCAATCGGGTAGTTTTGTGAGATCCACCCTAAGAAGATGACCAGGGTCTTCTCGACACGTTCGCTGCCGAATCGTGGTTCGATCGGAAAGTACTTTTCTTCGTAGCGGAACACAGGATCAATCTTCACGGCATCCTTGGGAATACCGGTTTCCTCCCACATCTCTCGCAAAGCGGTCTCAAGCTCAGTCTCACCTGCTTCGGTATGTCCCTTTGGCAAATCGTACCGATGTGAGTGTTTCATCAACAAAAATGAGAGTTCGGGGTCACGTCGGAATACGATCACGCCACATGATTTCACTTGAAGCACGAGATCCATCCTTGTTGAATATGATGAAAAGACAAAGTTGAGCACTTAAACTCAAACCTGTCTTTGTCTTGGAATGTCTGACTGTCAAATGGCACAACAGGAAACTTGCATGGTATAAGACACTTCATCTTAGAAGTCATTTTCACCAGTTGCAATCCGCTGGACAATGCCAATCCATGCCGCCACAGACTCGCCAGCTCGTCTTCCAGGGGACCCAGTCGCAATCGATGCTGGTTTGCCATCTGGTCGCCGTGGGATTGGCGGTGCTGATGATCATCGTGTTGTCCCGTTACGAACGACGACTCGTATCACGATCACTCGGAACGGGTCTTCTCTTTCTTCGACTGGGTGTACTGGCGGTCATTTTAATGACGCTTTTGCAACCAACCCTCAGTTGGACTCTGGAACAGACTCATGCAAGTCGCATTCTTGTCGGAATTGACGTTTCCGGCAGCATGTCAACGATTGACAAACACGCAACTCAAGCCGAAAAGCTCCGTACCGCTCGCGGACTGGAGTTGATAGGGAACACCTCCCACGAAGACCGACTTGATCGTTGGCAGAAAGCGTTCGATGCGCATCAGCAACCCGAATGGGTCGATGCCGATGAAACCGATGACGAAACTCGACGTGCTGCGCTCACCGAGTCTCGGCGACAAAATCTGAAATCGATTTTCGCGGATCTTGATAAACTGCCTCGTAATGAAATCGCCAGACGATTACTCACCGCCACGAAAAACCCGGTGCTCGATGAGCTTGAAAAACTCAGCCGAGTCGAATTGTTTGTCTTCGCGGGCAAGGCGGAATCCACGGAGAAGCAACAGCTACGAAAAATACTGGCCGAGCCTTCCGACAGCCTGGCGACCGAAACGTCGGATTTGTCTCTCGGCCTGCAACGGGGAGCGGTCGGAAACGGTGAAGTGACAGGGATTATTCTGTTGACTGACGGGCGGGATCACTCGCAGCAAAACCTCACGGCGATCGCATCGTCGTTGAAGGTGGTCAATTCTCCCGTCTATCCAGTTCTGATTGGTTCGACGTATCGGCCCAAGGACCTGTCAATCCTTCAGCTCGAACATCCACAGACTGTCTACAAAAGCGATCACCCCCAACTGAAAGTCACGCTGAGCACTCATGGCTTCGAAGGAAAATTGATCGATGTCGAATTGGTTCCAGAAGACAAGCCTGATGCCACGCCGATTCGACAGTCGGTGAAGTGTACAGGGACGTCCCTTGTTGCCGAATTTGACCTTGATGCGAACGAGTTGGGACGCAAGTCCTATATTGTGCGTACTCCCGTCCAGGAAGGAGAAACACGAGACGACAATAACGACCGGACGTTTGCCATCAGTGTCGTCGACGATCGCGCTAAAGTCCTGCTTTTGGACGGAGATGCCCGCTGGGAATTCCGGTATCTTGATGCAGCACTTGGTCGTGATGAACGGGTTGACTTGAAGCATGTCTTGTTCGAGCAACCGCACCTCGGCGTGTTGCCCGAGCCGTTCTTCCCTCAACAATTGAAAATTCCCGCCGATCCGACAGATCTTGCTGGTTCATCGTTTG
>JBAXBD010000578.1:0-4387 GCA_037142165.1 Schlesneria sp.
GTAGAACACTTTTGCAAGCGTTTCTTACGTGCGCTATTCCAGCCCGCCGCGAAAATCAGTTTTCACTTTCGTCCCACAACAATCTGGTCATCGTACTTTGGAATATGAGCGAGGCGATCTGCAATCCTGCGAGCGGAGAAGATAAGTCGCTGCGATGTCAAATCAGCGAACTTCAAGCGGAATCACAAGCGTTTCGCCATCAATGTTGATGCTGAGCTGGCCATCAATTTCTTTTTTGGCAAAAAGGGCTGGTCCAGATGGCGTGATTAATGCATCATCGTCGACGATGAGATCGACCTTCTGATTTTTTCCGACCATCAGAAAACCTGACTCGGGCATCGAATCCCAAGGCGCAAAAGGCTTACCTCCGTTGTCTTTCGGATCTTTATAAAAGTAAAACGAGATCTCACCCTTAACCGGTTGTTCGGTAACCTTCTTCTGGACGACTTCCATAACGCCACGGTCATCGCGTAACAGAATCATTTCTCCACCGTGTGGTGCTGGGTCGCCGGGGTCGAGTTCACGTAGTCCACCGCCACAGCCGATCAAGAGTCCGAGGAGACAGACGACACTGATCCGAGTAGAAATTCGCATTTTTGAATGTCGATCTCGATAATTGAGTGAACCGGTTTTCAATTTCATTTCACATAAATTGCTTGTGCAGTACAAACGAAAGCGAACTAAGATTACAGCGGAAAGCCCGCCAGGGAACCCTGACGGGCTTTTCATTATCAGTTTCTTATATGCAGATTCTGCAGATTAGAAATCGCCAACAACTTCGCCGCCTGCACGCGTCGAGAGCTTCTGGTACAGACCCAGCGTTGCGGTACCGTTGCCGAGATATGATCCCGACTTGTTCCAAGGAGCAGTTGCTGTAACGGTTGTGAAGGCGGTACCGTCAGGAAACGCATCGCCAAAGCTGGACTTCGTCGCACCAGTAATCGCCCAAGTATCAATACTATTACTGATGAATCGAACCG
The DNA here is from genome assembly GCA_037142165.1 of Schlesneria sp. Classification (GTDB taxonomy): domain Bacteria; phylum Planctomycetota; class Planctomycetia; order Planctomycetales; family Planctomycetaceae; genus Schlesneria. The sequence continues at coordinate 981 of JBAXBD010000578.1, forward strand.
ATCCATCGCACAGCAGAAACTGAGCACCACCGATATGCAGGCTTGCGGTAGCGGTTGGGTCGTAGTAGGCGGTTGCGCTCAGCGGCAGATTTAAACTGTTTCCTGCTCCCAAGTTGATCGGATACATAGTTGCGAAAAGCGTATCGTACCAGCGAGCAGACTGCCAGCATCCGTCTGAGAGCGAATAGGCTGGGTCAACCAGGTTCAAAATGCGTTTGCTGTGTTCGCCCATCAAAAACGTGTTGCTCGTCCCGTCGGTGATATCACGGAGTTTCACTGAGCTGTCGTTGTAGATCGTTCCATTGAACTGTTGCAGTACGCTCGGCATCATCAAATTCGAGAAACCGAACGTGAATGTTCCTGCGTTGCCGGCATAGCTGGTGAAGTTTTGAGTTGCCCCGGCTGGTGGCGGGAAAAACGTCGCCTGGAAGCTCCAGCCCGGTGAGACTCCTGCCGCAGAAGATCGGGTTTGCGGAATCAAAATGGCTGCGTTATCGGTGTCCGTTGGACAAACCAAAGCCTTCATTGGAATTGCGCCGAGGAAAATGTTGCTGACATCCCCTGCGTACGTGTTGAAGTTGACTTGATTGTAAGCGGGTGCCTGATCCATGTAAGGCATCAAACGGACAAACACGCTGAAGTTTTCAGGGTAGGTCGACCAGACGGTAGGATTCCAGCCCGGATTTCCCGAATACGAACCACCGGGAATACAGCCGAACGTACCTTCGTAGTTCATCACCGCAAGGCCGAGTTGCTTGAGGTTGTTCTTGCACTGAGTCCTTCGAGCGGCTTCACGAGCCTGTTGAACGGCTGGCAACAATAAAGCGATCAATACGGCGATGATCGCGATCACCACTAACAACTCAATCAGCGTGAAACCGGACTTTCGTCGATTTTGTTTCGACATGAACCAACCTCCAGAAAGACTCAACTCAAAAAACTTCTGCAAGGAACACTCCCCCGCAGAATGCAACACAGTTTATCCGCTTACATTAATGTTCGATGAATGGACGATGAAAATATGACGAATCCTTAAGCATCATTAGATTTGATGGAAATCTCCGATTTGGCAACTGCTAACAAAGCTGAAACAAGGAGCTTTGTGGCAATCCGAAATCAATCTCTCGTGCTTTACTCAGAATTCATTTCCTTGAAATAAGTGAGAGTTGGCAATCTGTAGCGGCAACGTCGACTTGTCCGGATCGCCGGGTTTGGATGGATGATTTTGTCGAGATGAACCGAAACAATTGAAAGCGTCTGCAGAAGCAGGGGGTGATTCCTCGCGCTTTTCACGATTCACAGTGAAAGCCTGAACGAGTCGCACGGCTGACGACAGCTTTGTGACGCGATTGAAAAGAAACTAAGAAGGCAAATTCTTGTATCGGATTCACTGTAGGATGACGGATCATGCCTGAAACTCTCTCTTCTGCCAGAGTTCGCGACCTCGTCTGGTGTTCATTGATAAGCTCGCTAGTTTTGTTCGGCTTCTGCGCACATGCCGCAGATCGAACGAAGTCCGAAAGCGCTTCATTGTCTGAGATTGAAGAGATTCCCTGGCCGTCGAGGGAGTCGAAAATATCCCTTCCGAAAGAGTCAAAAGACCCAATAAAAGATCCATTTAAAGAGTCAAAAGATCCAATAGACGTCAAAATAGACGCTAAGAAGTCATCCTCTGCAATCGTTATCCCAGCGAGTTCGGTTTCCAAGAGCGGAACTGACAAGGACGTCACCGGCAGATCTCAATTCAAAAAACCACTACGTTCCATTAATGCGTCGATTCAAACGCCCCCAGGTGGTGATCTTCCGAAGATGGAGCATGTGGACGATGACCTTGAGCTGGGAATTGTCGATCCATTCTCGAACGGACAGTGCCGACCTTGGGCTTACTCTTCCTATCAGTGGGAAGCCCCTGCCACACGACACCTGCCGTTGTTGTTCGAGGAACCCAATCTCGAACGACTCGGTTACACCTACGGATTATGTGATGTCGGCTTGTGCGACGAACCACCTCGCGGCGGGGAACGGATTCAACCAATTCTCTCGATGGCCCACTTTATCGGGCGAATCCCCGTCATTCCGTATATGGCAGGGGTTCACCCGCTGACCGAGCCAGTCTACACATTGGGCGCAGACCGGCCAGGAAGTCCCGTCCCTTACCGAAGATACCTTCCGCATTGCAGCCTTCGAGGTGCGATTTATCAGGCGGGATTCATGGTCGGTACTGCTTTTATTATCCCGTAATCGCGCGATTCAGTCCGCCATCATCTTCTTCATAAAAGCGAGTGACTGTTTCGCCAGGTATTCTTCCGTGGGAAACATTCTTCGCCAGACTTTGGTGGCTGCGGCGAGTGCCGGAAGTGCCAGTCCGAACGCTTCGACCATCAGCCAACCGTCATATTTCAGTTCTTTCAGCGTCTTGAATGTTGTCGCCCAATCGACATGTCCTTCTCCGGGGGTCGACCGATCGTTTTCTGAAATGTGGACGTGAACGACCTGATCCCAGCAGCTTCGCATCGCCGCTGCCAAGTCCTTCTCTTCGATGTTGGCGTGGAAGGTGTCATACATCATCTTCAGATTAGGATGATTGGCTTCACGACAGAAGCGGGCATCGTCCGCCGCGTTAGTCAGAAAATAACATTCGAATCGATTCAGGTATTCACAGACCAGCGTGACGTTGTTTTTCTGGGCGTGATCCGCCGCTTTTGTCAGGACCTCAAGCCCTCGTTGCCACTCATCAGATGTCGGACCAGTACCGCTGAAGGTTCCCAACGCTGAGTGGATCGGACCACAAAGGTGAGTGGCCCCGGCTGCTGCGACCACGTCGATGGCTTTCTTCAATCGAGTCAGAGCGGCTTCTCGCACAGCGGCATCGGGGGAAATCGGGTTGTCAGCATCGGAGCAAACGGTGACCGCCGTTCGTTCCAGGCCGATCTCACTCAGCTTTTTTCCAAGGCGGGAAAACTTCGCCAGATCGAGATCGAAGACGGGCAGTTCCACTCCGTCAAAACCCCAATGCTTCAGGTTTTCGAGGATTCCATAATGCTCTTCGGTGACGTCTGATGTCCAAAGCAGCATGTTCATTCCATATTTCATGGCTAGTTATCCTCTCTTGAAGACGGGGTTAAGACAACGAAAAATGTTCCGCAGGCAGCAGGTCGCGCAATCGCTGTGTGACCAGCGACCGGCCAATCGCCACGACAGTTTCAGCTTCCAGTGGAATGGGCGACAGTTTGACTCGTAGCAGCACTTGATTCAAGCGAGCCAAGAGCGTTCGATCATTCTCATAAGACCGAAGAAACTGCTCGCGTCGATAGAGATCAATAAACCACGACAGGCGGTCTGTCGGGGTTTTGGCCATCCGATTGACGGCCGATTCAATAACCGTCGGTTCCACGGATTTCATCGTT
>JBAXBD010000579.1:0-4376 GCA_037142165.1 Schlesneria sp.
CGAAGATCAGATGTACGGTGCTGGACGCGTTCTGCGAATTCCGTTAACCAGGCCGCAGTTCGGTGAAGAAGAGCTGCGGCAAGTCTGTGCGGGATTACCCAAGAATTATCATGCACCTAACTCGGAAAAGTCTGATGACATCGTCGACCACGTCGATGAGTCTCAACAAATCGCACCGAACCAGAATTTCGGTTACGGAGATGGAACCGACCCGTTCAAGTCGAACTCGTTCCTCAGTCAACTGAAGCAGATGACCAAGCCTGATCACAATTGGGTTCTTCTGCATCTTATGTTCTGGGTTTACATTGGTCTCGTGTTCCCCGGTTGCTATCTTCTGGGAAAAAAATGGTCTGATTTTCGAGTCGTCTACGCTGGCTTACTCGGGACCGTCGCTCTCTTCAGCCTGCTGTTCTCCTACGTCGGTCAGCGCGGATACGGAGAGGCAACCGCTGTCCATACTGTCGCTGTCGCTAAACCCCTGCCGGATGGCCAGATGGACGTTGCCAGTTGGTCAAATATTTTCGTAACCGGCGGTGCAGATTATGAGATTCGCCATAACGCATTCGGCGCGCTCTATTCAACGTGCAACGAGCACGAACAGGTGAAGGGCGAAATTAACAACGGGGCCGAGGCGGTATTCAAGGTCGATATCCCCCCGTTTTCCAACCGTGAACTGGCAGCACGCACAAAAATGCCGTTCGAAGGTCCTAAGCTGACAATTTCATCGTTGAAACTTCAGGATAGCCGATTGACGGAACTTGAGATTGATGTCGTGGGACTGAAACAAGCCGATGTCGAGAAACAATATGCACTGATTGGAAACACGTTCTACATGCTCAACTGGAGAGACGACAAGCTCGTCTTAGCCCATGAGGCGGGAAACGCTGTTGCCATGCTACGAGTTCAAGAGAAACACAATCAATATCCCTATTATCAAAACCCTTATAACCAATACGGCAATCAGGCGACAAAGGGCGAGCGATATAACCAGATGTTCGATCTGCTCTTGTCTCGCAGCCTGAGCGTCAGTCGCGTGAGAGACGCGGAACAGTTGCGACTGCCACCAAATATGATTCGCATCTACATCTATGCGAAAATGCCGGGGGAGTTCGCGGTACAGAACATTCGACTGGCAAATCAGGAAGGTCGGGTTTTGTATTGTATTAACCTGTCAACTACAGATTTCAAAGCATCGAAATGACGACGCACTCATTCCTTGCTGCATTCCTCAAGCGGGAGTCAGAACGAACATCTTTTTACGCTTCAATCGCAGCATTTAATATGTCCGTTGGTAACCATCAGATCATTCGGTCTCATTCGATCCCAGAAATTATTCAACAACATCCTTCAGTGCCGAAAGCCCAAACATGAGCAGTTCGACAAACGGCAATTCCCAGCGACCTGTCATCGAAGTCGACGACGTCGTACATTCCTTCAAGGGACGACGAGCACTTGATCATGTCAACTTCAAAGTGATGCCTCAGTCACTACACGGTTTTGTCGGCCCCAACGGAGCCGGAAAAACAACGTCACTCAAAATCATCTGCACTCTGCTGCGGCCTCAATTCGGTATCGTTAAGGTTTTTGGACACGACGTCGTTGACGAACAGAAGATGGTCCGTCGCAAGATTGGATTCATGCCTGACCACTTCAGTACTTACCGACAGATGACCGTTTACGAATACCTCGACTTCTTCGCTGCGGCTTACGGCTTGCCGTTTGCGCAAAGAACTCGCGTGATCGACGAAGTTCTCGCATTGACCGATATGGAGGGGCGAAAAAACGACCTCATTAGCGGCTTATCACGAGGGATGCAGCAACGCACCAGCCTCGCTCGAGTTCTGGTGAATGACCCGGATCTACTTCTTCTTGATGAACCAGCGTCAGGTCTTGATCCACGCGCTCGAATTGAATTAATGGAGATTCTGAAAGCACTTCGCTCAATGGGAAAAACGATTTTTATCAGTTCACACATCCTTCCCGAACTGGCCGAACTTTGTGATGCGGTGACAATCATCGACAAGGGAAAAGTCATGTACAGCGGTTCGATGAGCGGCCTGCAAGCCTCAACGAACGAACATCCGACATGGCGAGTGACCCTCGGTTCAGAAGTGGATGGGATCGTTGATCGGATGAAAGGTTTGCCGGGGGTCGTCGACGCGGATCAAGTCGAGGGACGACCCGATTACCGAGTCTCATATGACTGGACGGTGACTGACACGAACAGTTTGCTAAGGGGATTACTCGATCTCGGTGTTCCGATTGTGGGATTTACCGAAGACAAGCGGCATTTGAATGACGCATTCATGGACCTGACTACCAAAGGGGTGAAATAACTTACGCTGTGTGACCGCTCGTCGGTTACAGGTTGAGTTGCCCTTGTTGAATTGTCCTCTCGCCGATTTTGGCCTTCTTATTTTCTCGAGTTAGTCCATGTATTACGGTTTAGTCGCACTACTGACCCGAGCATTAAGGATGGATGCACGCCAGTTGCGGAATCATCTGTTCCGATTGGCGTTCGTCGGATTCATCTATCTTTCCATGCTGATGGCGACGATCCAAAGTGCCTTCCTCGGGGCCCCAGGATTACTGTTCTTTTCGCAGATCGCCTGGTTAAACGTCCTGTTCATCACCTGCGCAGGAATTGGCTATTTCTCTTCCGCGATCACCGAAGAGAAAGAAGAAGAAACAATCGGCCTGCTGCAGATGGCGGGATTGAACCATATCGGTATTCTGCTGGGAAAATCGACAAGTCGACTGATTCAAGTCATGCTTTTGCTGGTCGTACAGTTCCCATTTATGTTACTCGCAGTCACCTTAGGGGGGGTGACCCGTCACCAGATTTTTGCTGCCTATGTCGATATTCTGGCCTTTACCGTGTTGCTCGCAAACACCGCGCTGGTCTGTTCTGTGGTCTTTCAACGCGGCGGCAATGCGGCGGCAGTCACGACGCTACTGATGATTCTCTACACGGTCCTCCCCCCCATTGCCGGATTGGAATTGAAAGATCTTGTGGCGACAGGATGGACTAAATCCGTCGGGTGGCAGTCGCTGATTCTGACATCGCTTGAATGGATCGAAAAGTCGTGCATTTACTATCAGCTTCAAGAAGTAATGCAGACCGGTTTCAACCAGCCGATCCTGACGAAACAAGTCATTTCCAATCTTGTTGCCGGAATCGCCTGTTTTGGCTTGGCATGGCTGCTGTTTGGACCGAGCGTTAACAATGCGACTCCCGGTGGTGCCACACGCGGCGTCGTGCTGAAATCGACAAGTCGTATTCAATTTCTCAGCCCGGGTCGCTGTTGGAGTAACCCATTCGTCTGGAAAGATTTTCAGTTCATTGGCGGCGGTTATTCACTTTTTGTAGTCAAGCTGTTGGCCTATGTCATGTTGTTCGCGTTGATCTGTGCGGTGTCTGTCTACAATCACAATTGGCTGGGAATTCGCCTGAACGATGTTGGGGGAATCTATTTTGCCTGTATGCTGGCCATTTTGATCATTGAAGCATGTGTCTCGGCATCGCGCGTGTTTCACGATGAGATTCGATTGCAGACAATGTCCTCTCTATTAATGCTTCCCCGGTCAATTCCCTATATCGGCTATTCGAAAGCGATTGGCTGTCTGATGGGGTTGGCACCGGCCGCAATTTGCCTGGCGGGTTCCGCATTATTGCTGCCAGACTTTCGCATTACCAACTTCGCAAAGTTGCTGATCGAACCTCATTTCTGGGCGTCAGTGATGGGGATCATGATCTTCCTGCATCTGGTCGCACTGCTTAGCCTGTTCGTCAAATGGGGCGCATTGCCGATGGCCTTCTTTTTGATGGGGCCAATCTCGACCTGTTGCCCTGTCTGGCAATTGATGTTTCTTGCGGTCGGCCCCAACGGCCTACAAGATTTATGGGGGAAGCTTCCTGCCACAATTACGGTCTGGATCCTGACTGGACTGGTCTGCTTTGTATTTCAGATGATGATCGCCGCACGGCTGCAGGAACTGGGAACCAAGTAAGTAAGACAGTTCAAAAAATCAGGCGCTGGCACAAGCCATAAATGCCGATATGATGTACCAGTCTGCAACGAACGTTTCCTGCCAACCCGCATCAGTCATATGGGTCCCATAAGTCCCATTCGTACCGCGACCCTGCTGAGGTTTCCCGATGTCCGCGATTCAATTTCCGCATCGCCAACTTTTGACGTCCCGGCGTGATTTCTTGTGTCGAGCCGGAGGTGGATTCGGCGCGATCGCACTCGCTGGATTGATGGCTGACGAGCAGCGGAGGTCTGCCGACGCATCCGAAGGATTGGCACTGAAACCCCATTTGCCAGCAAAAGCCCGAAACGTCATCTTCCTGTTCATGGATGGCGGGCCAAGCC
>JBAXBD010000580.1:0-4370 GCA_037142165.1 Schlesneria sp.
CTCGAAAGCACCTCTCCCTGGGTCGTCCACTTTGCCTGGATGTTTTTCATCGGCATGGTCACCTGGTGGACTCTCGATCGGACTTTACCAGTCTACTGGTTTGCGGCCATCGTCGGCCTGGCCGCCGTTGAGTTGGTCTTCGACGCCGAATGGCGGTATGAAAATTCGGTTGCACTCGCCACATCGATCGCCATTTTTATGGCAGGTCGAAGAAATCAATTACATCGTTGGTTGAATTGGCGATGGCTGCAGTATCTCGGGCGCATTTCTTACAGCCTTTATCTGATTCACTTTCCCGTTTGCCACCTGCTGACATCGGCGGGATGGAAATGGTATGCAGACGCTCCGACACCAGCTCAAGCTTCGACGATACTTTTCACATCGTTAATCGCCAGCTTGCTTGCGGCACACATGCTTTATGTGTTCGTAGAAGCCCCGAGCGCCCGATGGTCTGGAAAACTGAAAAACGGCACGGCGCCAATTGTGGCGAACCAGAACACTTCGCTTGAGTCGGCCCCTTAGTTGAAACGATTTATTTCTTTCAATTTCGTATGGTTTTGCGGTGCTTTTTCATACACCTCAATTCAATTTCTGAAATTCCCTATTTTTCGCGTTATCGACCAATTCTTTGGTTGGAAAAAGATCGATAAAAAGCATAAGCTTCCACTGTTGCGTTTGAACGGAATGGACTTCAAGAGGACTCATCGATGCAGCGCGCAATCAATGGGATCAGTTCAAATGAGGGTGGAATCCAGATACGCGGTACTGCTGTACGCGAGCTGGATTCTGCGAAACAGCGATTTTCAAGATATCTCAAAGAACTTGGAATTGGCCAGTACGTGAAATTGATTGACGAGCGAGCAACCTCGCCCGGATTTCGCGGGTTTCAATTGCGTGATGTCAGTTCGAAAAAATGGGCACCAATTGGCGACACAGCACAGTTATGCAAGAAGCTCAATCTGGATACGCGCGGTAATCCGGTTGATCTTGAACGGGAAATTGTCATTTCCATGTTATTGTGTCCGGTCCCATTTCAATTCCCTAGCTTTGACGAATTGATGTCGTCGATTCGGATTCGAAAGAACATAGTTCAAGCGGCTCGAAAAACGTCATTGGCATTCGCGACGCACGAAGCGGAGCGCCCCCCGGAATACTGGACTTACGACGAAGATCGAGGATTCATCCTGCGGCCGGGGCAATCATTAATCACTGCTCTGGAACGAGCGACACAGCCGGAAAATTCCGGGACACGATATACATTTTCCTGCCGCCGTGCGGCGGAGTATATCTGCCTGTTAGGAATGGCGACAGAGGCCAGGTCGTGCAACCTGGAACTGTTCCAAAGCATGCATCAGCAGGCAGAAACCCGAGCGATCAAAGGCTCGGAATTTGAACGAACTTTTCTTCGCCAGATCGGCTCACCAAACAATCCCCTTCCCGTCAGGTTTTTTGTCCCAGGCGATCGAACATGGTTTCGAAACCCTGACAGAGAGTCTTCCGATGTGACAGGTTACGAGGGGAGTTGGACATTTTATCTCGGTTCCGGGTTATTCGCCGACTTCTGGCGTCCCAATCGAATTTACGACCTGACCACAAAGTGCCTGACGATCTACCATTGGCGAAATTCCACCTACCGTGACCCAAACGGCGACCTGCAAATGGATGAGCAGCGAGTCGAAAGCCTGGTCGAATCAACCCTGGCCGACCCCGCAGCAACGGACGAGGTCATGCGAGAGATGCTACAGATTCAGGAACCAATGGATACCTTTGGTGGCGGATGCGTCGAAGCCCATCGCGAACACGCGCGCCAAATTTGCCGCGGCACTTCAGATCTCGTTCTTCCCGATGTCACGACATCACAAAGAACCGTCGCCCAATTGAATTGAAACTCAGCGATTTCTTCGTTTAACCCGAAGCCAGCGGCGCAGGCGAATCGGCGTCCAGCCGATTTCTTCGAACGTCGTAAAGCTGATGACAGCATGCAGGCCAAAACAAAAAAAGTTTTAACCACGAACCTCACCAATCACACGAATGAGATTCAGCCGAGCCCAAAAGACTTCTGCATTCTCCGATTAGCGAAAATAAGTGCGGATCAGTGTTCCCCTCTTTTTTCTTCGTTTGCGATTCGCTTCCGACCGCTTCAGCCGAAAATGCGATGGACGGCTTCGTCTTCCCCCCGGATTGACGTCAATCCCCAAGCCATCAGACTCAGAAAATTCGGCATGCAGGTCGATGAAAACCCCATCACCGAAGGTGAGCCCTGAAGACATCCTTGCCGATGTCCTCCGCAAAGGGTACAAAATAGGGACTACAAGGCGAGCCGTGGCAATCAGGCCACCCAAAGAATTCTCAAAACGAATTCGAATTGGCTCCCCCAAAGGGCGATTAACTCAGCGGCTAGAGTGCCATCTTCACACGGTGGAAGTCACTGGTTCGAATCCAGTATCGCTCATCGTTCGATTTCGAATGCCTACCTATGAAGTAGCAAGCCCCTGAATTACAGGGGCTTTCAGGACGGATTTTTTGTTAGAACGGTTGAGAAGACGACGCACTTCGAACACGGCCTCATCGCGGTCGTCTGCCGAAGAATCAGATTGAGGACTCGTCGTGACGATGCTCAGTCTCGAAGAAGTGCAAGCCCGTTTGCCAGACCTGATCCATCTGCTGACGGTTGGGGAAGAGTTCATTATCACCGAGAAAAGCCGCCCCGTGGACCGGTTGTTCTTGCCGTAAATTCCACGTCCGCAGCCGGTACCTGGACGCGGCAACGGGACAATTACGATCCTTTCGGATGACGACGAGCACGTCAATGATTTCAAGGAGTATGTGCCTTGAGTTTGCCACCAACTTGATGACGCTCGATTACGCATGATACAGGACGCGGATTCTTTCCCCTGAAAGGGGAGCGGATATCAGCCCAGCGGCAAGCTCGTCCCCGAGCGCCGCCCTGGGTGACAAATCAAAAACAATGGATTTGCCCTGTCAGGGCAATGGAACCGACGATACACAATTTCGGCATCATTTTTTTGACCCGAAACGCGATCATTGCGTTCCTGTGCCCCTTCAGGGCACGTGCAATTCTCTCAACCGCGACCCAGGGCGGCGCTCGGAGACTCGCTTGCCGCTGGGCTGGTATCCGTATCCCCTTCGGGGACAAAACGATTGCCAATTGCATATCGTATAAGGTTCCGACGAATTGTTGACAGTACGAACAATTTCACCGACTGCGGAGATAACCATCGTTCTCACGAATTCGGACGATATCCCTCCGTAAGGGGAGTGTTGAATTGAATCGCGTGTGAACGGTCAACGAAACGACTAACGGGGAAAGTGATTGTCACGAAGTCGGCCAGAATTCGGTCTGATCGTCGTTACAAACTTTATTTGTGATCGATCGAAATGAGGTGTACCATGGCATCGCTTGCGTTCCCCTCTATCTGATTCACAGAAGAAAACGAGGCCTCCCGTGCGTGACTTCTTGAAGATTGGCGTCTCATCGCTGATTGCTGCTTTTATCATGGGCACTGCTGCCGCCGGGGTTGCGACCTATACTTTTTATGATTCCCTTTTTGCTCCCGGCTACACGGATCACCAACGAGGGATTGCGTGGTTCCTTGTTGAAGCTGCCACGCTTGCTGTGGCGGCTCTCGTGTTAGTGATCGGTTGCATTTATGGAGTCATCAAACTCTGCTTCCGTGCGGGTCGTGCCAAATAGTGTCTGGCAAGTTTCCCGCTGAACAACTTCCTTGGCGGCCCGGTCTAATGAAGCGTAAGAGACGATTCGGGACGCGTTTAACTTAGCCCTCTCGTTCCGCCCAGTATTTATCCGCATTTTTCATGGCGGCGATGATGTCTTTCGCACCCTGTGGATTTTTGGAATGAACGTTCCACTCAATCCGTTGAATGTCACCATGAAAGGCTCGCTCTTCAATCCATTTCGCGACGTCGTATCCTGTCGGCCCCCTCCCCAGGTCGTGGTCGAATGAGATGTAGCGGACTTCGCCACTTTTGAGGCGGTTAATCGCGGCGAAGGCGGTCTTCACCCACAACCTGCCGGGAAAGGAATCGAACATTTCCTGAATCAAACGGTCCTCAGGGTCCCGTTCGTCGTCGAGCCATAAATCAATCATCACTCCTCCATAAACGGAATGGACACGGATTGGGCTTCAATGTTCGAACTAAAATCAAAAGTATCTTCAACCGACTGCTTTGATGCCACGAACGATCTTGTCGACGGTCATTTCTGAAAACGTGAAGCACTGATCTTCGGCCGGATTTTTCCCTCTGGATGGAATTGGAAGGAGTTTGAAACACGGAGCGGCTGTGTTTCATTTCAAGAGGGAAGAGAAGAAAACTCAGGAATTTTCCTG
>JBAXBD010000581.1:0-4370 GCA_037142165.1 Schlesneria sp.
GGTTCATTTAAACTACCGTTGGTAGTTTCGGCGTTCGCGTCAGGTGGAATCTCAGTATTCTTGGCCGATTTGGCGGGTGGATCGTAGAGTGTAAATCGCATACCGCCGACCGTGCCGGATTCAATCGGCGTTGGCGCATCAGCTTCGTTGAACTCTTCGAAAATGGTTTTCACTGTGCGCCCAGCAAATCGTTCGTAGATGCCATCAATACCATACTTTACGAGGTAAGCGGTGAATATCGCTCCGAATTTCTTTTGGAGATCTGGCGGCAACACTCGGCAAATCCTGTTTCTTTCAGCGACAATTCCCTTTGCATCAGAACATTGTACTGACATCGACATGAAATCATCCATCATATTTCCCGATTAAAGAATCACGTTGACCATTACTACCGCAAAACACCGCTTACCCATGTCCAACTCTGACCATTAGCAATGTATTCCACTATAATTTCATAATCGAAAGAAACTAACTTCATAATTGCCTGACATCCAGGGTGGGGCTCAACCGTGGGGACGCAGCGCAACCGAAATGGCAGAAGGTTACCACGAAGGTCACGAAGGTGGAGTTCGACTTTCCAAATACGTGATCGGCGGTGACATTAAGGTTCACCGATTTATCGTCTTGGGAATGATTAATAGAAACAAGGGTTTCGCCCTCTGATTCCTTCGCGCTCTTCGTGCCCTTCGTGGTAAAACAACAAAGCATTCATGGCTCTGCATGACATCCCACGGGCACTCTTATCGCTGGCGGAATCCGTTTGCATCGGATTTCATTGGATGCCGAACATCCTGGACCGAGTCTCGTTTCTGACGCAACGTCGTCACGCCGAGCGATAGTGGCAGCATGGAAACATGCCAGGGAGTTCAGTGAACCCCTTGGCTGTTTGTTGAGTCATCCATTGTTTGATCAAGTCGTTGGAGTCAACCCGATGAATCCAAGGGCAGCAAATCGCGCTGGGAAATTACGATCGACGTCGACGGGCGATCAACAGCACCAAGCCAGCTCCCACGGCTCCCAGGGTCAGCGACGATGGTTCCGGGACCGCCGCCGCAGTAAACGTTGTCGTACCACTAGCGGACGACGAAATCACCAGATCGCCAGACGATGTATGGTACGTTATGTTGCCCAGACTCCCCGAAGAGCTTGCACTGAATGGAGATGACAAATCATAAAACGTTGTGCCAGTTGATGCAGCACTACCACCATTCGGAACTCCGCCGCCGCCGAAATCAATAAAACCCGCTCCGGAATAGACGTGGCCATATATTATGTGAGTCACATCCTCCGAGGTCGCTCTCATATCTGTAGGGGAGCTAAACGTCGCCGTCCCGACTCCGTCGATCGTAATTGAGACAGTTCCTGGTAACGAGTAAGTCTGAAATGTCATTCCACTGTCGAAATATGTATTAAACACGATATTGGACGTGTCGCCCGTTTCGGTGATCGAAAATGTCTTGTCGGTAAATGCTGTTCCGCCCAATGTCCCGGTAATCATCCCTTGGGAAGTGAGGGTGTACTCCATCAGTCCGGCGTGGGCCTGACGAAAATCAACGAGCCACAGGCTCGCTGCGCAGACCACGGCGACCATACGAACAGAAAACAATGCGCGGACCATTTAAAATTCCTCTACCCAGGGGACAATTTTTTTTCACAAAGGAAAAAGAAAAAGTGTTTCCAGAGTGATAATGACCAGCGGTCGATGAAGTCAACTTGACCGGTGGGAGTGGGCGGTTAAGAATCTTGGCCTCCGTCCGGCTTCCTTTCGTTTTTCGTGGGCAAGTTTCGATGAGGGATCTCAAGAACCAACGCTCCCGAACCCCGATGGTGTCGCATTGTGACAAAACGCGTCTACATCGAAACAACGATTCCGAGTTACTTGGCTGCATTGCCAAGTCGAGACTTGTTGCAAGCCGCGCGGCAGCAAATTACGCACGACTGGTGGATCAACGAACGGGCGAATTACGAACTCTGCATCTCGGAAGTCGTTCTGGATAAGGCAGTTGCGGGAGACTCCGACGCTGCCAAAAGACGGCTGACATTAATTCAGCCGCTCCGCTCCCGCTTCTCTTCGAGGCGCGGTTAAACAATGTTGTGCATGTCCCTGTTTGGGGCATTCGAGCGTGCGTCATCGATTTCATGATTTTTTTGCAATCTCAAGGAATTCGGCGACACCTGGTTGCGTCTGAAACGCAATTCAATCGAGGAATGTCTTCTCCCTTGATATCGTAAGTAGAAAGTAACGTCGTTCATCCAAGAGTCTTTTCTCATCAGTGATGACACAATCCGTGTCACGCCGTTTCGTTCCTTAACCACCTGGACGTCAACTTGCTCGACGAGCCTGACCAACGGGCCGTGATTCGCGGATTGCGAGACGGTCAACGTGACGCCTGGACCGCGCTGTATGACGGTTACAGCACGGATGTCTGGCGGTACGTCGCTCGTCTGATTGGTTCGTCAACTGTCGATGTCGCCGATGTCGTTCAAGAGACCTTTCTCGCTGCCGCGAGATCGGCTCGGCAATTCGATCCTGGGAAGGGAACACTTTGGAGTTGGCTGACGGGAATTGCTCATCATCAAAGTGCCATTTATTGGCGGCAGATTAACAGGCGATCACGACTATTTGAGCTGGTTCAATCGGGGGCTGGCCAATTGAGACGCTGGGTTGATGAGTCGGACAGCACGGATGACATCTGGAATCAGCGTGAAATGGCGGATCTCGTTCGGGCCACGCTGGCTTCGTTGTCGTCTGACTACGCAACCGTTCTGGCGGCAAAATATCTGGACGAACAAAGCCTGGAAGAGATTGCCGCAGAACATGGGGGATCGGTCGATGCCGTGAAATCAAAACTGGCCCGAGCCCGCCGTGAGTTTCGTTCGCGATTCGAACGGATGACTCGGGAAGAGTCAATTGCGTCTGACGGATTGTCCGTTGAGGGGAAGTAGGATGTTTTTGGAATGACAGCGAAACAAGAGGGGGTCGGGCGTTCAAATTTCAAAATTGGCCACACAGATTTCGTGATTAAGGAAAATCGGCTTGAAGGCCAAATTTGACATTTGAACACCCGACCCCAGGGCGAAAGACCATGACTCAAGAACCGACTGCTGATAATGACGATCTTCGATTGAAAGCGATGCTGAGCGCCATCGATGCCGACGCAGCGCTTCCGGATCGAGAGCGACTCGATGCGTTGCGTCTTCGATCGTCAGATGTCTTTGCTGACGTCGATTCATCGAACGATCGTCTCGGCAGCGTGATCGAATCGAAAGCCCAAAATACTCGACAATCGGTCACCTCATCGACTTCATTCACGTCCCCTCCCCTGGCGGCACCTGTTCCAACCCGGAGAACTCCCATGTTGACACTGGCCATGCGTGGTGCGGTCGCAGCCGCGATGTCGGTTCTGGTTCTCGTGACATGGTTCTTTTCGAACACACTGGGGACGGCCAATGCCGCGACGGTTCCGTTTTCGAAAGTTCTTGAAGAACTTCGCGGGGCATCGACCCTGGAACTGCTACTCAAGAAAGATGGAACCGAATCGCAGATTCTTGTACGTGCTCCGGGACTTGTCCGAAAGGAAGAGTCCGAAGTGCGATATGCAATCGCGGCAGGTTCTCGTTTGTGGAAAGTTGACGAATCCGCTAACACGATTTCTGAAGAGGAATCGCCCTGGTTCCTGGGGCCTGCGAAGCAAGTCGATCTGTTGGGACTGCTGGATGTCGGGGTGACCGATGCATCCTCGCTATTACGAGCCAGGCCGGTTGAGCGTGCCGCGTCTCCATGGAACGAAAGCAATGAAGACGGCTTTGTCGATCAACGACTTGAAAATCGACTTTCTCGTACCTCGACGAAGAAATCTCCGCAAGAAAAATGTCTCGTCTATCGGGCGGATCTCCCTGCAAAGTCAGGGAAGATCGAGGTCGAAGTCTTTGTGACCGAGAGGGATCGACAACTGGTTGGGTTGTTCGCCTGGCCTGCGGGGGGGAAACGACATGCGGGACCGCCACTGGCAGAAATGAGGTTGATTGCCATGAACGAAGCTGTTGCAGACGAAAAGTTCAAGGTTGCGAATTCACTGACGGAAGATGGCCGGATCGGGAAGGTGACCCAGTCGCAAGGGATTGTCGGCCTGCGTCCGATGCTGGCGAAACGCTGGACACCAATCTCGCAACAGACATTACTGAAACCAGGTGACTGGCTACGAACGGAGCTGCGCGGCGCGAACGCAGTCAAAGTATTGCTTTCGTCAGAAGTCGAATTGACTGTGGGGCCTGGATCGTTGGTTGAGTGCATCTCACCGACGAAGGCTCGCGTTCATTATGGGACCGTTCAGGTGAAGCTGGCATCGACCCCAGAGCAGCCTGATAAG
>JBAXBD010000582.1:0-4368 GCA_037142165.1 Schlesneria sp.
CTACTTGGCTTACCGAGGACGAATGGTGGATTCGAACTGTGTCGAACTGTGTCGAACTCGGGCGCGCTAGAAAAATCGACGAAAGCCTATGAATTATGGGGAATGGTCGAAGTCGATCGAACGTGATCGAACTTTGATATCAGATCTGATTGTTGATCGGACAAATGGGACTGATGCGACACATACGACTTATGCGGCCTATGAGTGTGGGTTCATCAACAGGCCTTTTTGCCAGTCACGGTTCGGATTATCCGCAGGCCTTAATCGCCCGCATTATGCAGGAGTTCCCTTTGATCGTGTCTGACGTTTCATTCCCTGAAAGACTTTACGCCAGTCAGCAAGCGAATCGGAAACGATGAAGTGAGCCAACTGCAATGCAACGATCCGATAACGACGAACAGAAAGATTGGAACATTAATCAGCACTCGTCGACACTCATCAGAAAATTCACAATCCGTTTCAATTCTGCGGACTTTAATTGCCCAGATTTGCGTTGCGGGCATTGCCCGCAACGCAAATGAGAAGTGCCTTTGGATAATTTACTTCAGTTCGTATTCGGCTTCTTTCGAAGCATTTCCGTTGAACGACTTGCGGAATGCGTCGGCTGCGGCTGTGACGGTCTTTTCCGGGCCAGTGAGCCGCAGGAAGTAGACTCCTTTTTCCGGGACTGCAAGCACAATACTCAACGAACGATAGCCTGGCATGGGAGTCTTCTTGCCGCCAGCAAACGGGCCTCCCGTTGACTGAAGATACGTCCCCGAGATGTCGTTGACGTAATACTTGCCCTGTTCACACTCACCGGACGACATTTTCAATTTCCGGCCCTCTGCAGTGAACTGATCGATCCAGCGTTTGAAATTCTGATCGACACCGCCTCCATCGCCACCAAACGACGAGATCACCAATTCTGTTGCGGGTTTATCTCCTTCTACGGGAGGAATCTTGAATTGAGCCAGTCGGAGGTTGTTCGAGGGTTCTTCCTGTTTCCAGCTTGCAGGAACATTCAGCTTAATCGCCTTGATGACGACCTCTTTGACATCGTCTTTTTCGGTATCTTTTTTATCCTGGGCAAGTCGAGCGGGGCCCCGGAATGAACTACGATGGCTGACCTGCGGTGCAGGTCTGGGGCCGGCAGAAAAACGGGGTGCGCCGGCGACATTCATGGCAATCGAATAGAGACTTGTTCGTGCGGTGATATACAGGGTTTTGCCGTCGACACCACCGAACTTGCAGTTCGCCGGGTGTTCGGGAACAGCAATGCGACCGATCAGTCCTCCGTCCGGGTTGAGGACAACGATGCCATTATAAGTCGTGTAGAGATTGCCGTGCTGATCGAGGCACATTCCATCGGGGCCGCCTCCATCCTGTTTTTCATCTCCCGTGAAAATGAGCTTTCCGCTGCTGATTTTGCCTGGGCCAGTGATCTCGTACTTCCACAATTCGCGCTTATTCGGTTCAGCGACATAGAGCGTCTTCCCGTCGTTCGAAACGAGGATCCCGTTTGGTCGTTGAAGGTTATCGATCACTCGTGTCGTTTTTCCGGCCGCATCGACATAGTAAACACCCATGCAAGATTGCTCGATCTTAGAATCGCCCCCGTATCTCGGATCGGTGAAATACAGGCCACCAACCGAATCGAGTGCCAGGTCGTTGGGACTGTTCAGTGGCTTTCCGTCGTATTGGTCGCAGAGCGGTTCAATCTTTCCATCCTGGATCGCGATTTTGACGACGCGGCGGGCCTGCCCCTGGCAGGCGTAAAGATGACCTGCTTCGTCAAAGACCAGGCCGTTTGCCCCACCAGACGGTTTCAGAAAGTCGCTTGACTGACCATCAGCGTCAACGCGTACGATGCGCGAGTTGGGGATGTCACTGAAAAGGAGAAACCCCTTGGGGCTAAACGCTGGTCCCTCGGTAAACTTGCAGTCACCAACGACTTTGACTGCAACTGCGTCGGTAGCAACCAGGTCTTTCAGGTCAGTCGCACGCAAGTGAGACGGTGCCAAACCAATAAACGTCAATGTCGCGAAGGTTATTCGGTTCCAGTTGTTCATCAAACATCCTTATTGCCAAGTTCTGAATTTCGGATCGAAGCACCAATCACGTTTCATGACTGGGTTGGCAGTCCTCTGCACGGAACCAAGTATGCCGTGACCGAGAAAGAGTTGCCACACTTCGAGGTGTTGAAATTCAGGCGGTACAATAAGGGTTAGCAGTTTGATGCCGCTGATTTTAAAAGCGGAGCATCATCAATGGTCACGGCGATGATGTCGGATCGTAAAGGCCGGGAACAACGCTCTGATCTCCGGTGCCGTGGACCAGCTCATAGGGACGCGCTAAGCTCCATGCGGTTTCGTGACCTTCGGCATATCCAGACTGATAACCGAAATACCAGCAGCTATAGAGAGACCAGAGAGTGAGCGGAATCGCCCAGAACTTCCAATTGAAACTGGACATTGCGAAACCTCCATCAATCGCGCGAATGAATTTGCAACTTCTTAAACGGTAATCTTCATTGAATCTTCATAATCAATATCGGGTTTATTGGTTCAAGTCAACATTGAATTCAAAGTCTGTCCGAAAGTGGTAAACAGGCGATGCTTTAATGCGCTTCGTGGTGTGTACTTATGCTATTGTCAGTGTGTTTTTATGTGCTGTGTGACGATCTGAGTGTGGCGCAGGTGTGTTAAACTGCTTGTTAAACAAGAAGCCCGGTCTCCGTATTGGAAACCGGGCTCTACAAGAAATGGCCGTAGTGGAGTGGCGAATTCTCAGTCGAGACGTTTGACTCGAATATTCTTGAAATGAACGGTGCTGCCCGGGTCATGTGCTTGCAGAGCAAATGTTCCTTTGTCGATCTTGCGGGTGAAGTCTTCGCCCGCTTTCTTGTCGGCGGGTTCGGTGTAGTCGACAACGACTTTGTCGTTGATCTTAATGATAATCTTGTTCCCTTTGACGATGACGGTTTCGGTATACCATTGATTATCGGGAACATGTTTTTCAAGGACGTCGACAACGGCGTAAAGGCTTCCAGTTCGCTTTGGATCTCCCTGGCTGTTGTTGACTTGTGCTTCGAATCCGTATTTCGGCCAGCCTTCGTCCTGATATTTCGTGTGGAAATAGATCCCGCCGTTACTGTTTGGTTCGGTCATTACATCGACTTTAAGTTCGAAATTCACGAATGGTTTGTCGTCACCGACGTAGAACAGGTGGCTGCGTGGCCCATTGGCAACGATGGCACCGTCCTTCAACTTCCAACTGTCTGGTTTTTCATTGATCTTCCATCCATTGAATGTTTTCCCGTCGAACAACGAAACGAATCCGTCCTTGTCTGGTTCAGCGGTGAAGCCGACGGCGGAAATCGATACGAGCGCGAGCGCTACTGAAGCAAAGAAACTTTTCATCGATCAATCCAGTCTACATAGAGGTCAAATCGTAGGACACATTTCGGGTTGGCACACGCCGACCTGATTCACTCGATAGTTTGGCGGATGCAACGTTGACTGTAAATGTCGCCGCAACATTGCGTCTTGTTTGCCACCCGCGACAGCATCATTTGCGGTTCCTGCTGCCTGGATGACTGATGTGATTGCCGAAGTTCCATGTTGCCCGGCAGTGGGAGCTCGTGTTTTATTCTCGCAACCTTCTCATCGCAATGATAATCTCGACATCGAATTGCAATTGCTTGGAATTCAGGGGCTGAAAATGCGTGATTTCGATCAGTTTTTGCGAGACCATCATCTGGTGACTCGCCGATTTTTTGTGCGAGCTGGAGTTGTCGGTCTGGCGGCATTTGGCGGTGGTGGCGTCAAGGGTTGGGCTGACAGCCCTGCGCCTGAATTAACCGATGCACTCGCCAGGCTTGAATCGTTCATGACACCGCTCGATAACTTTCGTGATGTCTCCCGAGGGTCGCCGGTACCGCATTCACTTTCCGACGAAAAACGGACTGAAGTCGGTCTGACGCGGGAAACCTGGCGGCTCGAAGTGATAGCAGATCCGGACCATCCCACCCGTATCAGACAACCAATGACGATTGCGGGCGGAACAGCGCTCGATTTTCCCGCCCTGATGAAACTGGCTGAAGTACACGCCGTAAGATTCGCCAAAGTGATGACCTGCCTCAACATCGGATGCCCTTTAGGAACCGGTATCTGGGAGGGTGTGCCGCTGAAAGTCATCATCTGGAAAACTCAACCGGTCGAGAATTTTCGGCGGGTGTTTTACTACGGTTACCACAATAACGAGCCAAAGCAAATGTTTCGCAGCTCGCTTCCCGCCGGTCGGGTTCTTGAAGATCTTTACGATCTTCCGCCGGTGATCTTATGCTACAAATTGAACGGAGCCTGGTTGACACCTGAGAGAGGTGGT
>JBAXBD010000583.1:0-4367 GCA_037142165.1 Schlesneria sp.
GTTCAACTCGGCCAACTTTTCCTTATTTTTTTGAATTCGTTCATCCAATTTGATCAAATCCGTATGCGATTTCTCCATCGGTGACTCGATCTTCATGGCGGCCGCTTGTTTGTCGACTCCGAGAGTTTTCGCATGTACTCTTGCGGCCTGCTCCCCGTCAGCTAAATCTTGCCGATACGCCTGGAGTGTTTTCTCGCAGGCCTGCAATGCCTCCTTCACGTCCGAGTGATCCGACTGAGATAAACGGAGTCCTTCCAGAGCGTGGCCCAACCAGATCACATTTGCACGTAGCACTTCCGCTCGCGATTCTTTCGTAACGAGTGCTTCAGACATCGCGCACAACTGCCTGGCGATCACCGCCTCTGGTTGATCCGTGGATAGCAGAAAAATCTTCAATCGATAGGCAGGCCAATACGTAGCAAGCTCCGCTTTTATATGCTGGTCAAGGTGTTTTTTTGCCACAGAACCCAAGCCGACGCGAATTAATTCGCACGAATAAATCAGATCAATCTCGGGTGCGCGCTTGAACTTCTCATTTAAGCTTCGGTAGCAGGCTTCCAGCTTCTTCAGCCGGGCCGCAGGGGACTCGCTGGCGGCAAGATGAAACTGCTTTAGTACGTCATCGAGCGCTCGGTCATCGATTTGGCCCGTCCGGACATCCACAGTCCACTCGATCGCAGGCTGATCTTTGGTCGGCACCGAAACCGGTTGCTCATCGCCGACCTGGGCGAGGAGAATAAGAGAATGAAGTATCAACACAACATTGCGCATGATGAGTTCCAAGAAGCTGGCGTCTCTGCAAGGTGTCAAACCGCTGATTGACCAGTTTCGCTGAATTTCTGAACGCTACCGATGTTTCTCGTATTTTGTCAAACTTCTTATTCTCCATGTGCCTCAATCGATCTCCTGGGATCCTGTCGCGGAAATCTGTGACGGAGAAAACCAGAAAAGAAACGAGGCCAATAAGCGTATCTCCGATGGGGCGCTTTTCATTCGTGAGCCCCCTGTCGAATAGCCCAGATTATTAATTAGCCCAAGGCGCGAACGAGGGACTGACGTATTCCGACGCGGATCACTATTTCGACCGGAACAAAATCGGTCGGACCCATCGCCGAATCGATTGTCCCGTCATTCCGAAGTGAAGATCCCTGACTTACGTGTCGGGCTGACGTCCGTCGGGCGATACCGGGGTCCGGAGCGTCCGCACGCGAACCTGCATCTACTTTTCAAAGATGAAGGCGTGAGCCTGGCCGTCGCTGGTGATGTATCCCCGGTACATTCCTTCGGTGTTGTACGAGAAGGCTCCCTCTCCTTTTCGGGTCAGCACGATGACGGCACCGTCGCCGCCAGCGTCTTTGATCTGGCTCATCACCTGCTTGCTGGCACTTGCGGTCGACATCCCTTTGTATTTCACAAGGGCACTGATTTCATGTGCTGCGACAGCTCGAAGGAAGAACTCACCATCGCCTGTGGACGAGATGGCGCACGAGTCGTTATCGGCGTAATTGCCTGCACCGATAATCGGTGCGTCACCGACACGTCCGTGCCGTTTGTTATTCAGTCCGCCGGTTGACGTACCCGCCGCCACATTTCCGGCATTGTCGATGGCGACCGCACCAACGGTTCCGACGCGGTCTTCTGTCCTTCGTCGAAAGGCAAAGGGAGATACCAGATTTGGAATTGCGGCTTTTCCCAACTCTTTACCCTTTGCGGCTTTTTCTTTCTCTTGAAGTTCTTGTTCTTCCTTAAGACCTCGCTCGTGCTGTTTCCACCGGTACTCGGTTTTAAAATAGGAAGGGTCAACGATTTCAATTCCCGACGCCTTGGCAAACTGGTCAGCTCCCTCTCCGACCATTAGCACATGACCGGATTTCTCCAAGACAATTCGGGCTGCAGTAATTGGATTCTTGATTATTGTCGTGCTGGCAACGGCACCCGCCTGCTTACTCTTGCCATCCATGATCGAGGCGTCGAGTTCATTCTTCCCTTCGCGAGTGAATACCGAGCCCTTACCAGCGTTGAAAAGCGGGGAATCCTCCAGAACCTTGATTGCTTCGACAACTCCATCAAGGCTCACCGCATTTGGCTTTTGAAGCGCAGCATAACCCGCGCGAAGTGACGCTTTCAGAACTTCACGATGTTCGTCTGCCAGCTTGTCTGACATCTTGTCACGTGGAATCACTCCGCAGCCCCCGTGAATCATGAGCACAACTTTTACTCCTGATGGAGACGACCAGCTTTGGACTGGCAGGTCTCCCGCAGGCTGAACAGGATTGTCTGCCAGGGCGACGACCGGTCGATTCGGTTTGAGTTCTTCCTCACACCACGCTGGAACGGTTTGGGTCGAGCTGGCCAGAACTGTTGCCAAAACAAGAGAACAGGCTCGATTCATGACAAACTTCCTTTGTTTCTGGTGGGTTAAACCGTAACGCCGACTCGACAGACTATTTTCCAGCCGCGCGATCTGGGGTTTTTGGCAGCGAAATCTCGTCATTCAAAACCGATGCGATGATAGCCGTGGAGAATCGGTTTCGCGACAGGACTCTGTGGACAAACCGTCAATTTTGGCGAGTTGGTTTCACACCGTCCTGGTTCAGCCTGACACCACAACCGTTTTCCGTTGAGAAGTGGCAGACACCTTGTTCGATGGTCACACCGGTCGCGACATCTTCGGCAAGCAGCAACGCACCGTCCATGTCGACGTAGTCAAGTAATGGCAAGAGCTGAGCAATCGAAGAAATTCCGACCGTCGATTCCGTCATACAGCCAACCATGACTTTCAATCCCAGCTGACGAGCGCGGTCAATCATCCTGCGGGCTGGAGTAAATCCGCCGCATTTGACGAGCTTGATATTGATCCCGTGGAAATGTCCTGCGCAACGCTCCACATCCGCCTCGCGCTGGCAGCTTTCGTCGGCGATCACAGGTAACACGGACTGCTGGTAAACTCGACGCATCTCGTCCCGCTGATCAGGTGGGAGTGGTTGTTCGATGAATTCGACGCCCAGCTCGGCCAGCGCCCGCGAGTTTCTGATCGTCTCGTCCGCCGTCCAGGCACAGTTGGCATCAACGCGAAAAACGGCGTTGGTATGTCGACGAAGTTTCCGAATGATCGCCAGGTCATCTTTTGTTCCGAGCTTGATCTTGTAGATCGGCCAGTTCGGAAACTCCTGCATATGAGCGACCATGGTTTCGACAGTGTCGATACCGATTGTATAGTTGGTCAGCGGCAGCTTTTCTGCCGTTAGGCCCCAGGCTTTCCAGGTCGGTTTACCCTGCTTTTTCCCCCACAGATCGTAGGCGGCCTCGTCCAGCGCACATTGTGCAAACGGATTGTTACCGAGGCGCGGTGAAAGTTTTTCCCACAGTTGGACTGGGTCATCGATTGTCCAATGTTCAAGATCGTGTCGCACTGCTTCCAGCGCCGTGGACATTTCGGCGATCGTCGCACCGTAGTAATCGTCGGAAGTGGCTTCCCCATATCCGCGCAATCCATCTTCCTCCAGTTCCACGATCAAAGTCGGCTGGATCTCGACAGACTCGCGAGAAATCGTAAAGACGTGCCGCAGCCGCAGTTCGAACGAGTGAAGGTGAAGTTTCATATTGGCGAAGGCCTTTGCCAATCGCCCGATGCTTTGAACTTGAGAATCGCTTCCACCAACTCATCAGGACCGTGTCGGATGACATCACAGACGGGGAGACCGAATTCGGCGCGTACTCGTTCCCGCTCGACTTCCGCTTCGGCCGCCGAGAGACGACGGCTGTTCATCGCAATCCCAATGACTCGACAATCGTACTCGACGTTGACGTTGGCCATCACTTCGTAGATTCGACGAATCTCGGCGAGAGGAGGAATTGGAACGTGTTCGACATCCGTGACGACGTTGCGGCCCACTTCGTAGACCAGGATTAATGCGTGCGGGGCACAGCCGTGTAACAGACTGAGTGTGACGCCCGAGTACGACGGATGGACAAGGCTCCCTTGTCCTTCGACGACCAGGATTTCGTGATCCTGATTTTTCAGCATCATTTTTTCCACTGCCCCGGCGACGAAGTCGGCGACGACACAGTCGATGGGACAACCGTCACCTTCGACCATGATTCCTGTCTGTCCAGTGGCAATAAATTTTGCGTCGTGACCGCGTTGTTTCAAGCCGTTCGTCAGTTCGACCGATGCCACCATCTTGCCCACACTACAATCATGGCCGACGGTATGGATGCGAAGACAGTCCCCTCGAAGCCCTTTCCTACTGGCGACATCGCGTTCGCTATTCTTGCGGACGTCGATCAGTCGCACACCATGCTTTGCTGCCGCTGCCACAAATTCTGCATCGTTCGAGAGAAATTCGTGCAGACCAGACCAGATA
>JBAXBD010000584.1:0-4365 GCA_037142165.1 Schlesneria sp.
GCTGATTCTGGCAGCCGTTGCAGCAGTAACACTGACAAGTGTCGAAACACAAGCGGCTGGTCGACGTGTTCGTCCACAAACCTCGTCGAGCGTGCAAACGCCATTCAGTCGATTGATGGACTTGGAACGTCGAAAAAATGCGTATTTGCGTCAAATGGTCTTCGGCCGCTGATTCAAAACGATCTTGGGTTGACGGTTCTGGACAAAGTGTAGGGAAACCCGGCTACGAAGCCCTCGTCGCAGCCGCGGGACGCTTCACATGCTTTTTTTGAGGGTTAATGACGGCTGTTTCCGGCGCTGACCGAGAACAGTGATTATCGTTAAGCCTGAGTCCAGCAGGTTTACAACTTGTTAACAATGCCGCGTGGTCACTCCACGCGGCATTGTTCGTTTTAAAAAGTTAGCATTTCAAGGTAAAGATTAACGTTGCGAAATAACAACGAGTCCGATCTCAATGTTTCCGAAATACCTCGATGGATTTGTCGATCGACTCTTGAACGAGTTGTAGATCATTCGTAACTACGCAAGTTAACATGGTTTATCGCGTTGCATTGATGAAAACGTAGACATTTCGGCACAGAACTTGTTCATTGATTGTCAGGTTGAAGCGTGATGCCTTCGGATGAGCCGTTACGCCGGGCCTTGGAATTCTGTTTCGTGGATTACGCTAACGTCGAACGCAGCAGACTTCCGTAACGATTACTTGATCAGTCGACAGTTCCGGGAAGTCATAATGTCAAAGCCAGTGATTGTCGTACTTTGCAGCGACCAGCGAATGGCATCTGAGCTTCCTGGACTGTTTCAGGGACGGGCCGAGATTCTATCCTGCAATTCTGTGGAACAATTGGACGAAATTGCGGATCAAACTGGACTTGATGCGCTGGTCCTCGATTTTCTTTGTGCTTCCAGCGGCGGACATCAAGAAACACGGATTATCGAGACCGTTCAGCGGAGTCATCCGACGATTCGAATGGCGATGGTCACACCGGATGTTTGCCCGGAAACACTAGTGCGGTGTGCCGTATTGGCGGAAATCACTCATTTGCGCGGGCATCTTGACCGCGCCGCGCTGCTAATCGCATTTGGCTCACTTTTTTCGGAAGAGTTCGCTATCAACAAACGTGAGCTTAAAAATCTTGATGCGGGGATCGAAGGGAAAATCCACGGCACTTCTGAACTGCCACTGGGTGTCTTGATGGGGATCAGTCGGCGATATGAAACGAATTCACCGTATCTGAAACAAATGCTTTTGGATTTGGAAGTTGCGGCAGCTCATAACGTCACAATTCTGCTGATCGGCGAAACCGGAGCGGGAAAGACTTATCTGAGTCGTCTGATTCACGAGGTATCACCACGCCGTTACGAGCCATTTGTTCCAGTCGCTTGTGGTGCGTTACCAAATGATTTGATCGAGAGCGAACTTTTTGGCCACACGAAAGGCTCATTCACAAGTGCTCACCAAGACAAAGAGGGTAAATTTATCTCCGCGCGTCGAGGCTCATTGTTGCTCGACGAAATCGATGCACTCGGACTTGAACAGCAGGTCAAACTTTTACGCGTGATAGAAACAGGCGAATTTGAACCAGTAGGTTCCAACCACACTCAAGTCTGTCAGGCAAGGCTGATCGTTGCCAGCAATCTCGAATTGCAGCCACTTGTTGAACAGCACCGTTTTCGATCCGATCTTTATTATCGATTGAACATGATGAAATTTGTGATCCCACCGCTTCGTCACAGGAAAATGGACGTGATCCCGCTGGCGAAAAAATTCGTGCGTCAATTTTCCATCAAGCACGAAGTGCGAATTGATGAGATAGACCCGAAAGCCTTCGACACACTGCTGAATTATCCGTGGCCGGGAAACGTACGGGAACTCGAACACGTTATTCAACGCGCTGTGATCTTTTGTAGAAATGGACGTCTTTTGAAACACGACTTACCACAGCACATTTTGTCAGGAAACGCCGGTCCGACAAATGATCCATCAGTGGTTTTGCCGAATTCACAGCTTTCGACAAAACGCGATGGCACACAGGACGCACTCACGCTAGGAAATCAAATTGCTTTAAGCGAAAAAGAGATCATCGAACAATCGTTGTTTAAGAACAGCTTTCGTCGTACAAAAACCGCTCAGGAACTCGGCATTAGCCGCGTTACGCTGTATAACAAGATAAAGAAATACGGTTTGCAACGCTGAAAAGAAAGGAGCGGGCGAATGACGGGTTATACGGTACATACAGGGTCAACGGTCAAGTTTTCGTCGAGTTGGGATCGAATTTTTTCCGCGGCTACCTCTAAAAAGAGCGGAACAGAAGACACTAAAGCAAAAAAAAGGACTGCCGCAAAGCCGTTGAAAAAGTCGGCAAAAAAGAAGTCGGATGCAAAACCCCAGGAACTGCGTTCGAAGACCGGGAAAGCTGCGGCGAAGAAATTGATCACCAAGCGCGTTAAACGATTAGGTCAAAGTTAAACTTTGCTGATGTTGCCAGATAAGCATTCGGTCATCCGCAGTCGTAAGATTTGAGAGTGCGTCTGTTTAATGCTCAATCGTCCGCTCGCCGATAGCACTTTTGGAAGAGCGATCGACTCCGCAAAGTCGAATCATAAAGTCAACCGGAATTTTGCCGGTCTTTGAACCCATTTGACCCTACCACGGACGGTGTTGAGCCGAGCCGTTTATATAGAGCAGCCTCCAGGGAAGATCTCTCCCTTGGAGGCTGCTCGTCGTTTTTCGATCGTTCCATATAACAAGAATCGATAAACTTTGCTGAAATCGATCTTGAGAGAATTGCGATTCTTTGTCACATTACGAATGCTGCCCAACATTCGAAAAATTATTCTGCGCGATCGTGTCCGAATGTCATCACGACTTATTTTTTCTTGCTCTATTTTATTGTGGATCACAGCCGCTTCCGGTTGTGTGTCGCTCGATATGAGCGGCCCGCCAGTCACAAACCCCGTTTTTGTTCGTGCCAATAATCCAGAAGAAGCATGGGAACGGACGGTTGATGTCGTCCACGACTATCTGTTCGAAATTGAGCGTGAGAATAAGTTGGGTGGCGTCATTGAAACTCGATATAAAACCGGTGCGGGAGTGCTTGAACCTTGGCATCCTGATTCGGTCGGTGCCGCCAATCGTTGGCAAAGTTCGTTTCAATCGATTCGCCGAAAAGCTTACGTCCGCTTTACGCCAGCACCTGGCGGTTACCTCGTTGGGGTAGAAGCGATCAAAGAACTCGAAGATGTCCCTCGCGCAGCAAATTTTGCTGGTGGAGCGACGTTTCTCGACAACAGCGCGCTTCAACGCGACCTCAATCCCGTGGTAGGACAGGCCACACCTTCAGGCTGGATCAGTCAGGGCCGGGATCTTTCTCTTGAACAAGCGATGCTTCGAACGATTAATCGTCGATTCGTTGAGTAGGAACAAAAGCAATCAACAGGTGCGTTGTCATTCTTCTGGCTTGAGGACAGAAAGCTGACGTTGTCAGATTTCCCAATTACAGCTAGTGTTTGCAACATCCGCGGTTAAGGTTGATCGCAGTAAAAAATTTGCCATGGATGGCGAAATGAAATCCAAAATGCTGACGTTGATGTTGGCTGTGTTTTTGAATTACGGCTGCGCAGGTCGAGTGAACACGGACCTGCTACAAGCGCGAATCCGCGAACAGGCAACTCAGTTATCTGAATCTCAGCGTGAAATCGCAAACACTCGAACGGAATTGAAGCGAACAAAGGACGAGACGGAACGATTGAAGTCAGAACTGGCACTAGCTGGCCACGAAAATGTTCCGGCGAATCTTCCCCAAGGCAAAATCCACAAAGTACACATTCATTCGCTGGCAAGCGGCGGACTCAACAAGGATGATAAGCCCGGCGACGACGCGGTCGTCGTTCAGTTTGTACCAGTCGATTCTGAGAACGAACCAGTCAAAGTCCCTGGCGAACTGGAAATCCGATTACTCGATCCGCTGCTGCCGGAATCCGATCGCGAAATCGGTCGATGGACGTTTTCAGCGAACGATTGTAGCAGCCACTGGACCCGAGGAATTACGAGTTCCGGATTTCAGTTCACCTTGCCATTTGAAGACACCCCCTTGCATACGGACCTTGTCGTTCATCTGAAATTTCAGACGCTGGACGATCGACGATTTGACACAACTCAGATCGTGAAGGTGGTACTTCCGCCGGGAAACACCCGGATACACATCAAACGGGAGCGTCCACGACCGGTCCAATCCGTTGAAGAATTAGATGAATTTCTGCCTCCAGTAGGTGACGGTCTGCAAACTCGTGAGGAGTCTGGCGACGACTGGGCTCGCGACCAAACCGACGATCCTGCGTCGAAACCAGGTCATACCGTTCTCC
>JBAXBD010000585.1:0-4346 GCA_037142165.1 Schlesneria sp.
GCCCTGGTTTCCCGTTTGCGTCGCCAGCGTGGGATGGCTTTTTGCCATTCTCTCCAAGGCACGACATTCGGCAACCGAATGTGCCAATGGCTTTTCGCAATAGACGTGTTTCCCGTTTGCTAAAGCCGCCTGACAAACAGGGACATGCCAATGGTCGGGTGTCGCGATGATCACCGCATCGACCCCCTTCTCTTGTTCGAGCAGCTCGCGGTAGTCGTGATAGACCTTGGCGCCGGCCAGACCTTTGATCTTCAAGGCGTTATCACACTGACGCTCATCAACATCACAAATCGCCACGATTTGCTGGTCGATTTTCGAGAGTTCCGGGATCAGATAGCCTCGCATCTGGCCCCCCATTCCGATGCAGGCAAACGCCAGTTTTTCGTTAGGCGATTTTCCCGACAAAATTCCCGATGGAAGAATGGTCGGAAGGCCAATCCCGATTGCGGCAGCGGATTGAACAAATTGGCGACGGGAAAGCTGATAGGGCATGATTCGGATTGCCTGCTTATTTCTTATTGTAAAACGGATCTTTCGCCCAGTGGCCAGGTCCACGGGTGCCATCCTGTCGGGTTCGGCCGCGAACCCATTTATATCCGGGACCTGGAGGTTCGGGACGTTCCTCCTCTTTCTCTTCGATGATCCCGCCATTTTGTCGTTCGATCACGTTTCCCGAACTTGCGATGACCTTGGGAGCGGTTGCCCTGCCAACAAAAAAGCCCAGAGGGAGGCCCATTAGCATTCCCACCAGAAACGCAGCGGCGGCAATTCCCAGCTTCGCGGTTTCAGGTAATGCCTGCCAGACGCTCATCGGACCAGCCGACATCTGAGTGAGGCCACCCCCTGCCCCACTTCCAGAGCTACTCCCCGTTTTCATTTTTGTCAGGCAAGCTTCACACGCAATCGGGTCGAGTTGTGTGACCGACAACAAGAGTTCATCGCCGCATTCCGGGCATTTCCAGCTTCGTTTGCCAGCAGGGACAGACGACATCCGCAAGCTCCATCAGTCAAGAAAAAGTGATCGTAACAGTATTACCGACTCAGTTCGTACCGTGCTCCGAGATCTTCGTCAACTGGCGAAAGAGAACTTCCGCTGCTTGCGGGAATTGGTTTTGCCAGCCAAACTCATTACGCGTCAGATGTCCCAGCTTTTCCGGAACTCGATTGTCGTGATCTCGCCGGTCCAAAACTCAACACCGTTGTCGGCTCGGGTTCCCTTTGGGGTTCAGTTCTTCGCTTGGACGCTAGGACTGATCGCTTGCGTAGTCGGGATGATGAACGATATCGCCGAATGGGATCCCAGGATGGCGACGGTTCAGTTTCTGGTTCTTGTCGTCGCGCCTGTCCTCTGGATGATTGAGCGTCGACGTCCAGCACGCGTCGCCAATGAATTGTCCTCAACGGAAAGTATTCGCCGAGCCTGGTTTTTTGCGGTATTGATCGGGCTGACATCGTGGATCACCTGCTGTCTGCTTGGTCAGAGCATGGTTAATCTTCCGCCCGCTTATCACGATGAGTACAGCTATGTCTTTCAGGCAAAGACGTTGCTGTCGGGCAGGTTATCAGTTCCCAGCCATCCGACGCATCCTGAGCTTTTCGATCAGATGCACGTGCTGAATGAAGGTCGCATGGCCAGTCGCTATTATCCTGGAACGGGATTGTGGCTGGCTCCGTGGATTGCCATCGGGCATCCCTATTGGGGGTATTGGCTGGCCAGTTCACTGGCATCGGTCTTCGTGTTTTGGACGGGCTATGAACTTGGCCGTCTTCGTGTGGGGATTGTCAGCGGTTTCGCATGTGCGCTGTCGCCGGGTATCGCGATTTTTTCGAATCTGTTGCTGGCTCACCAGCCGACTTTAGTGGGACTCAGCATTTTTGTCTGGGCGTTCGTAAAATGGCAGCGAACACGTGCGCCGATCGAGGCATTCATCGCGGGTTGCGGATTGAGCTTCGCGATGCTCTGCCGACCGGCAACTGCGGCAGCGGTCGGTTTGCCATTCGGTTTGGCGTTTCTTCATTGGCTGTTATTGGCTCGCGATTCCGGTCCACCGATCAGTGAGCGAATTCGGCTTCGAAATCTTGTTGCGATGGGTCTACCGTTGCTTATCGGCTGGTCCGTCATGCTGGCATATCATCGCGACGTGACAGGGGCATGGACAACGTCCCCTTATCAACTCTATACCGACATTTACTCTCCCCGGCATGTTTACGGCTTTAATAATGTGATTCGCGGCGAGAAGAAGTTGGGGCCAAAGGTCATCAATGCCTATGATGAATGGGCGAAGAATCTCACACCCGAACTGGCGATCACCAATGTTCGCGACCGATGGTTATCGAGCTGGCTGTGGACATTTGACCTGTTGCCGCTGCTGATCAGTTCTGTGGTCGTTACGGGGATGATGTTTCGGGTTGATCGCCGATGGCTATCAGTCGGACTTGCGATTCTTTCGCTGCACGCCATGCATGTTCCCTATTGGTATACCGGGATCATGGGCTGGCATTACGTTTTTGAGTCGGCACCGCTGTGGTGTTTATTGCTGGGGCTGGCAACGGACGTTTTGTTTCGTGACTGGCATCTGAGTGGCCGCTGGTTAATGCCTGGCTGGTGGTCGGTCCTGTTGATGATCTCGTTGGCGGGTGATTATCTCCCCTTGAAATCATGGGGGATTGTTCGATCCGGAATTCCCCGAATTTCGAATGCACTCGCGTCAGTCCGATACCCACGCAGCAAATACGCTGAATTCGACCGATGGCTGGACGCACATGTCACAAGTCGCCCGGCAATCGTGCTGATTGAAGTCGACCCCGATGATCAGCACATGGACTATGTCGTGAATTCTCCCGATCGATCGGATGAGATTCTGCGAGCTCGTCATCGTCGCGGTATCACGGAAATGAAAGCGATTGTCGCTGAATTTCCTGATCGGTCGATCTATTATTGCGATCCGAAATTGAAAATCTTTGAACGAATCGAACCCGCCCTCGAGCGGTGAGGCTGTTAAGTTCCTGAAACGGAAATCCGTAACATGGGGTTTAGCCGGTGTGCCATAATCGATTGCTCGGGCTAAAGCCGAAGCTACGAAAAACGATCACTTCGGATCGTTAGATCAGATCACTTTTCTTCGATTCGCCCGACCCGAACCACCCCGTCCGTTAATGACCCGGCGTGGTTTAAGAAGCGTCGATCAGCCACCGGAATCGCTGCACGAAGTCGGGTCGACAGCAGGCCGGGCTGAGACGTTGTCCGCAACTCACGCAAATAATTCGTCAAAACCTCACGCGAGTCTTCGTTATGCTGCAGCAGGAAATGGACCCACGCCCATGATTCCTGGTATTCAGGCTTGTACATTTGATCGACCGTCTCCAACGATTCCAGGCGATCGAGATTCGGCTTCCAGCCAGTCGCAATTTCGGCGGCGAGATTCATCGCATATTCACGATTCATTCCCTGTGGTTGGCTGGCCACTTCGAAATACTCCGCCAGTCCTTCATCTAACCACAAAGGAACATCCTTCAGCGTTGCATGAAGCACGCCGTGTGTGAATTCATGACGCAGATCTTCCTGGATGCGTTCACCCCAATACGTATAGACCGCTAGTTCTTTGCTCGTTCCGACAAAATATGCACGCCTTGGAGGGAGTCTTGGGTATCGTGCCTGCAAATAATTGGCATACCGGCTTTCGTCGGCAAACAGGTACACGACGACCGGTTGCTTTTGAACGGGAAGGTCGAGGGTCGAGAGAATCTGCTCCCGAAGCTGATCAAGATCCCTGATCAGTTCGTGGTTGCGCGAAAGCTTCACGTCGCTTTGAATGACCAGATGCTCATTTTCCAGCGTGAACTTGGCTGGCAGGCCACTCACTGGCGGTTGAGCCACCCGGCAGCCGGAAGCAATCAAGGCGATCATCCATAAGCCGAACCAGATTAAGCTGTTATGGAACGACAATGAGCCTCTGAACCTCTTCGACAAAGCCGAAGCGGCCGAGTTGTCTTCCATGACAAAAGGAGTCGGTCTTTCGGTCATTCGAACGATGATGCCCTATGAGCGTCTTTCGCCAGTTGGCACGGCTGTGATTCGACGAATACGGATATTCGCAGAATCTGCCGAACCCGCCTAGAGCTTTGTGAAACTTCTCAATTTGGCTTTCGTGCCACTGCTTAGTAGTCTTCGGAGAAGCAGTGTCTTCGCGTTCGCGCGGTTGAAGAGCACTGCATGACCGAGGACGGTCATACAGTGGCACAAAGCCCAGAAATCCGGCTACGGCAACTCACGTGAATCTGCCGAGTATGGGAAACTTCTCAATTTGGCTTTCGTGCCACTGCTTAGTAGTCTTCGGAGAAGCAGT
>JBAXBD010000586.1:0-4345 GCA_037142165.1 Schlesneria sp.
GGTTCGAGGCGAATGTGGTTGGAAACTGGAAAGAAGGAGCACCGATCATTTGGACATTTCACCTGAGCAACGGCCCATTTGAAATCGAAAATTATCATTTAAGTGTCGAGACCCACGAGAAAGCGTTTCAAAAGGCAGGATTCCGGGATGTTTGCTGGTTCACACCGAAATTATCGCCTGACGGTCTCGCAGAGAATGCCCCGGATTTCTGGGAGACGATTCTGGATCAACCACCCATCACGTTCATCGAGTGCGTAAAGTAAGCAGGTCCGCGATACAGCGACAATAAAAAATGTCAGGGTTCGGTCATCAACACGTTCGAATCCAAAATATCGAGCCACAATGAAAAGCATTGTTGACACAACAGGAATCGCCCCTGAACTGGTCAACATTATTCGATTATTGATACCTTTTCTTTGTCACTGTTCCATTTTTCGAACTCGCAGGGTATCGCCCTCGTTTTGAACCGACGCGAAATAAGGTTCACCACTGATACGTCGAGCGGCTTTCAGCACCTGTCGCAGGAAGCATGGTTAGCCTGCTTCCGTTACTTATTCCTTAATTGATCCGCACGCCGCGGGAGCATCTCATATGATTTCCTACGAACACTCATTACAAATTCTCCGCAGTATCGGATTGCCGGTTGAGCCCAAGCCGGTCCATCTGGGGCAATTGTCCGGTACGACCACGAGTCAGGACGTGCACAGCCCGATCGATGTCCCTTCCTTCCGTAACTCGTCAATGGACGGTTTTGCTGTCTGCGTCTCGAGCATTGCTGACGCTACGAGTGAACATCCTGTCGAGCTGGACGTCCTTCGTACGATCGCTGCGGGAGACGATCCATCGATTGGCGAAGCGGGAAAAATCTGCGAAATCATGACCGGTGCTCCGGTCCCAGAACCCTATGATGCGGTCGTGCCCGTGGAGGATGTGACAATCACTGGCAGTTCGGGGGGACTGGCAACGCGCGTGCAGTTTTCTCGATGCGCGAACAAGAGTCAGAATATTCGCGAACCGGGGGAAGATTTCCGCAAGGGGCAAATGATCATCCCGGCCAAGGTCACCTTGAACGAGGGACATATCATGTCGCTCGCATCTTTGGGCCTCCATACATTGAGTGTGCGCTCGACACCGCCCCTCTATCTCTTCTCGACCGGCAAGGAAGTCACCGACCGTTACGACGAACCGCTGGCTGCAGGTCAGATTTATAATTCTAATGCTCCTTACCGGCTTGCCTGTGCTCGTGAAGAGAAGATCCAGGCACATTATGGCGGGGTTATTGCCGATGAAGTTCCTGCGTTTCACCGAGCACTCGATTCTGTTCCCGCCGGTTCCATGATCATCACTACCGGAGCTGTATCCAAAGGGCGCTGGGATTTTATTCCCGATGCGCTGAAAGAACGGGGCGCTACGATTCACTTTCACAGAGTCAACATTCGCCCCGGTAAACCGGTATTGTTTGCGACTCTGAAAGATGGCAGTTTTTACTTCGGTCTGCCTGGAAACCCGATTTCGACGGCGATTGGTTATCGCTTCTTTGTCACGCCGTTGATCGATTCCTTAGTCGACCGCAAACCAGAGAAAGTCCTTTACGCGCAATTGGAAAATGCCTATTCGACGAAAGGGGCATTGCGGCATTTTCTCAAATCACGGGTACGCATCGGCCGGGATGGGATTCTTCGAGCGCACATCTCCAACGCACAGGAGTCGTTCAAGATTCATCCCATGGCGACCTGCAATGCGTGGGTCATCGCTGAAGAAAATCAGAATGAGCTCAAGCTGGGAATGGCCGTTCCCGTGGTACCGTTCACTCGACGGCTGGCGATTGATTCGATGGCAGATATCGGTTGACCCAGATCTTTCATTGGTTTCATCAGCCACCAATCGAGTACATCGGACGGGTAGGTTATCGTGAAAATGTTGAACGAAAGAGAGACTAATTACTTATCGACCTTTCGGGACTCAGCTACGAACCGGATCGCCGCAACGTGCAACCAAATAGATCGCATGGGAGTCGTCAGTTGCCCGACTGGACCAGCGACTCTTTTTCCTTTCGTGACAGTCCCTTGATCGCGAGTTCTCTTTTGAGGGCATGACTGCGGCTTGGCTGTTCTTCGTGATAGACCATGACGACTGGTAAGCGGCTGCGGGTGTAGCGTGATGCCGTTCCTGTGTTGTGCTCCTGCAATCGACGGAGTAAGTCTTTGGTGATACCGGTGTAGAGTGAACCGTCGGCACATCGCAACAGATAAACGAACCAGTGAGAATCCGTCTCGTCGTTTTTCAACTCGTCAAACAGCTTCTTCACCGCCGCTTCTTTAGCCTTGGCTTCGACTTCGACGGTAATTGACTTTCGCCGCCAGCACTTTGGAAAATCCTTGATGTCGATGAAGTCGTGATGGCGCTCCGGTTTTGGTCCTTCCCAGCCTTCGATCGGACTGGAAATGTGGAACATCGGCTCCCGGTTCCATGTTGCGAGTGCCTTCTTCGTGGCCTGTTCAATACTGAGTTCATCGGGATTGCAGCGGTGATGATGCACGTCGTAGACCAGCGGAATTCCGGTCGCATTGCAGATTGGAAGCAGATCTTGGGGCGTATAGGTCTTATCGTCGTTTTCGACGGTCAATCGGCTGCGGACTCTCGCAGAAAGCTGGTCGAGATTGCGTGCGAAATCCGCTAGGGCCTTCGGTTTGTCGCCATAAGCCCCGCCCCCATGGATATTGATGACATCGGCCCCGATCCACTCAGCGACTTCCCCCTGATATTCAAGTTCCAGCACCGACTTATCCACGACGTCAGGGCGGGGTGAGTTCAGCACGACGAACTGATCGGGGTGAAAGCAAGTTCGCAGCTTGTGCTTTTGCACGAGCTTGCCGCATTCTTTAAAGCGGCGAATAATTTCGTCGCCATCGGGCAGGTCACCGACTTGATAACCACAAACAGGATGTGTCTTGATTGGCAGGATCTGGCTATTGACCCGGAAGCAGCCAATGCCATTGCCGGCGCAGAACTGAAGAGCAGCGAGTAGAGCATCGGCATTCTCCCTGCAAAGCCGGCTTAACTTTGTCAGGGCGTCTGGTCGTTTCATCTTGCTGATGGCTGTCGCAGTCGTGGTGACAAACTTGATAGGCTGGTCACTAAACATGCAGCAAAGGCCAAGGCGCATCATGAAAGATTCCAATTCATCCGGGTGGGGCGGGCAATCCAAATTCTGAAAAACCCAAATCCGAGAAAAGGCATGTGTGCCCACCTCGACATGGATTGTCGTTTCAGGTGAAAAAAATGATTAAACGCATCGCGTAAACCTTCGTGGAAAGTAAGGCGCTGTTCGGGCTAATGAATCGACCGGATTTCACCACAAACCTCATTCCGATAAGTATCTTCGTATACGATTGGAGATATCGCACGCTCAGAAAATGAAAGAATATATTAATGCGACAATGTTGTTAAAAATTGGTGAGAATACAAGAAAAATGTGAGTATTGCGGCTGTTACGGAAGTTGCATTTCATCTGGTTGGTTTGCGTGTTGTTTTGTGGCAGGATTTTTCGAATGGAGCCAGCGTGTTTATCTCTGATCAAAGTTAATCCGTTGGATTTGGCTTGGGAAGGTGTGGTTCCCTCAGAGTGTACCTGCTTTACAGTTCGGCAGGCGACTGAACCTCCCCGTGCGGTCGAACTCATGCGAAATCTGGTAAAGTCGGGCGGACTTTTTACGGGCGGAAAGCGGTGAGAACTGCGGCCAAACCCTATAAATCACAAGGAATGGTCGAAGTAGATTGAACTCGAGCAAACTTTGACCGGTTTTTCGCCAATTTGGATTGGTCTTCACAAAAAAAGAGACCTTGAATATAAGCCCGCATTGTGCCGTATTTCTGCCTGACGATTTTCCGATTTTTGGGAGTCGTTACGCCAACTTATTTTTGTCATCGAAGTCAATATGGAGCCTCGTTCGCCAGGTCACGATCCGCGTGCCGTCCACGTCCCCGTATTAATGAGGGAAGTTCTGGGACAGTTAAGGCTCGAGCCGGGCATGATTGTTGTCGATGGAACGATCGGGGCCGGAGGACACAGCCGCGAAATGCTCAAAGCGATCGGTCAAGACGGACGTCTGATCGGGCTCGACCGAGACCCCATGATGCTTGGTCATGCGGCGAAGAGCGTCGTTGGCACTCAAGTCACTTTGAGACAATCCAGTTATACCGGGCTCCCTGCTGTTCTGACCGAACTGGGGATTTCCGGGGTCGACCGAATCCTGCTGGATCTCGGGTTATCTTCCGATCAGCTTTCAGACGCGTCGCGCGGCTTTGGGTTCCTGAGTACGGGGCCGCTGGATCTGCGATTTGA
>JBAXBD010000587.1:0-4345 GCA_037142165.1 Schlesneria sp.
TCCCCGTTCTGCGTCGGGAAACCATCTTGAAAGAACTCGTGCTGCGTTCGGAAATGCTCCCGCTTCACCCGCTCCGAAAAGAAAGCGGACGGTGATCATCGGCCACAGTCCTGTACACACGCCTGTCAACGCGGTGAAGGCCGACCACCAGAGCGAAATTCTTGTCAGGACTTTGCGTCCTCCGATCAGGTCACCCCATCGACCTGTCGGGACTTCGAACAGACCATAGGCCAGCGTAAAGGCCATCAGGACGAAGCTGGTGTCGGTGTTGGAAAGTTTCAAGTCTTGTTTGATATGCGGGAGTGCCTGCGAGATACAAATCCGGTCGAGGTACAGGATTCCTGACAGCAGGCAAAGTACGCCAAGCACAACGAATCGGGTTCCCGAACGGGTTGAGCGATCTGACGTTGCCGAGTCGGACTGTTCGGAGGATTCCACGGACATGACCTGTTCCTTCAGGGAGGGGCCGGAAGTCGTCGGGGCCTATCTTCTGAGCGGCAGGTCGTCGCTGGCTAAGCGGCGGCGATGATTGTTACGCTGATACGCGAGCGCATCAAGCAACGACGTACGTTATTCCATGATTGGGTCTTCGAGCGTCGCGAAGAATTTGTATTGGGAGGGCGAGGCTCCCGCCGAGCCCCTAAGTCGATGGGTGTACTTGCTTCGCGGCTCGGCAGGAGCCTCGCCCTCCCTGTCGGTTGTGGGCTATGCTCCGTTCGGGTAGTTACATGGTCCAGGAAAAAAGCGAGTCGCGCCATGTTAATTGGATATGTCAGTGACGAACGGTATGTGGCCCTGGTCGACGTTGCCCTGGAGTTTATTGATGCCAGGGGCGAGTCGTGGGAGGCGAGATCTCGTGCGACAGGGGCTGTCTATCTCGATGCACCACCGGGAAACTACATCGTTACGCTGCAGAGGCCCGGTTATGGTGCGAAACGAAGTCACGTGACTTTGCCCACCACGTCTCCTCATCAATTCCGACTGCTCAGTGATGGTCTCAGCGGATACGTCTGGCCGAAGTGGGTACGCAGCGGTGAGGCGGGGGAATTTCGAGTTCACTCTGTTGAACAGTATCACCTGGAACTATGGCGATACGGATGGAAGCCAGAACTGGTTCGAAGCTTGGGTTGGCACGATGAGCATGGTCCTCGTGCGACGATGCAAGTCACCCCGGACGGCGACTATACCCAAACGGGCGTCGAGTGGAATCGGGTAGGATATACCAGTCCGACTCACAAACAATTTCTTGCGGCTCCAGATCAGTCCGGTTTGTATTACTTTCGGGCGAGAACCCCTTCAGGGTTGCAGTTTTCGTTTCCGTGGATTGTGGCGCCGATACGTCCAAAAGCACCGTTGGCAGTGCTTGGCAGCAACATCACCTGGAATGCTTACAACAGCTTTGGTGGACGAAGCAATTACATTCACGCCGACGAGTTGCCGCCGACGCCGACGGTGAATTCGCGATATGACCTCAAGCGTTATCGAGACGCTGAATTCATGACATGGAATTGCAAAAAATACGTTCCGCTCTCGTTCGACCGACCTGAACCATTTAATCACATTGATTTTGATACGCAGATCACAGATCCGATTCAAGGACGGCAGGCATGTCATCTGGCACCGGCCGAGTGGCGGTTGCTGGGATGGCTTGAGCATCAAAACCTGCCGCACGACTTTTATGCGGAAACTCAACTGGATGATGGGACACTGGATCTCTCGTCGTATCGTGCGCTAATTTCGGCCGTTCATCCTGAGTATTGGACACGTCGAATGTTTGACCGAGTCAAACAGTGGGTTTTTGAAGAAGGGGGAAGGCTTCTTTATCTTGGTGGCAACGGGCTGAACTGCGAGGTTGAGATTCATGGTTCGTCGATGACGGTACACAACCAACAGATTACCGGGCTGGATTTCGCCGGTGTTGGAGCAGAAAGCCGAATGGCACTGCGTCATGAGTCAGAAGCGAGCCTGGTCGGTGTCGTCTTTACTCCGCCGGGTGCCATGACTGGTGCTCCCTATCGCGTGGTGGATTCCAGCCATTGGGCCTTTCATCGGACGGGACTTCAAAACGGCAATCTGTTCGGAATGAAGTCCCTTCATATGCGATGTCCTGGGGGTGCGTCTGGGCACGAAACGGACAAAATGTCGCCCAGTTCACCAGCGAACACGCACTTGCTCGCTCAGGGTCTGAATCCCGACGAAGGGGGGGCACACATGGTTCATTTTGAAACCCCAAGAGGTGGAGGCGTGTTTTCCGTTGGCTCGATTTCGTGGGTCAGCAGCTTGCCCGTTGATGAACATGTCTCACAGATTACCGACAACGCAATTCGCCGTTTCTTGGAATGAGGGCTGTAACTTTCTGGTGTATTTCGGTGAAAACGCAGAATCTGCCGGTTATACCGAGAGTTGCCTAAGGTGCGATTGACCGGGCAAAATCAATTGCACGAATCTTCTTCATCATTCACGACGATTTAACACCAAGTTAATCGTGAAAAAGTCCTGTTCAAACGCATAACAGCCGAATCCGCAGGGCGATCGACGAATTACGTCGCACGTTTATTCAAGTTTGATTGCTTTGCTGCTTAAGGGATTGCAGCGAAGCGAATTTCCATGTATCGCTTCGTGGGCTGGAGAATCCCTTATGAGCCGGTTGTCCACATCGCAAAACCTCCTGCGACCGCAGCTTGCAATTCCGTCTTCGGCGGTCAACCAACAACATTTGTCGGAGTGGATGTTATCGATTCCAGGTGTTTCCCGGATTGTCGATCGCATTGGAGTAACGGAATTTCGTCGGCGAATCTTCCACATGTCCCCCTCGCTCATGCCGATGGCACTTCCTTGTATACCGCACCAGGATGTCTGGGGTGCACCGCTACTTTGCATTCTGTTTCTCTCGACGATCACGATTCTGGTGCTTGCCGTAGTGCTGGGACCTTTTTTGGTCCGCAACGGTGAAGTTAACTGGATGGGAGCGGTGTTGGGTTATATGGGGCCGGTTGTTGGCTCGTTGCTTCTGTTTCCCGGACGTGCAGAATGGGGGCTGATGACTTTGCAGATTCTTGCACTGGGTGACGGGTCAGCGACATTGGGCGGGTTGATGATTGGTGGGAGGAGGCTTCCATGGAATCGAAAAAAGACGTACTCAGGGTTGTGCTGTTTTGCAATCGTTGGCTCAATCGCGGCGTCTTATAGCTTTTGGGGTGAATCGCGACCTGGGGTGCCGTTCGCAAAAGCGTTTCTGATTTGCAGTGTCGCGGCGGTCTGTGCAGCCATTGTCGAGTCGCTACCGATCCGGTCGAACGACAATTTACGAGTTGGAACAACAGCGCTGGTCGTTGGTGTCGTCATGAGTTTGCTTGTGATTTAGGTGACGACTGTTTGGAACGGATGACTGAAAGATACGTGGTCAAGGAAGTTATTGTAGCATGTCCGCAGGGTTCACATCGACGACTTTGTTAAGCAGGATCGGTCGGCTTTCAAGCCAATCTACAGCCACGGCTATTGGTTCGGTGGTTCCGAAAGAATTGCCACCACAGCCAGTACAGGAATCTGTTAAGAGTCTGGCGGAAGTCGTTCACCTTCGGAAGAGTTATGGCACTCACCTGGCGGTAAAAGACGTCAGTTTCAAGCTGCAACGGGGTGAAGTTCTTGGATTACTGGGGCCAAACGGCGCAGGTAAAAGCACGACGATGATGATGCTGGCAGGGTTGTTGACCCCGACCAGCGGCGATGTTTTGCTGGACGGCCGTAAATTTGATGGCCGCAATCATGAGCTACGCCGAATGCTGGGGGTTGTGCCTCAGGAGTACGCGATTTATCAAGAACTGAATGCGATCGACAATTTGTTGTTCTTCGGCAAACTTTATGGTTTGAGGGGAAAGGTTCTGAAGGATCGTTGCAACGAGGTACTTGAGCAAATCGGCCTTGTGGAAAGTGCCAAACGCCCCTCGGGTGACTATTCCGGCGGGATGAAGCGGCGACTCAACTTTGGCGTTGCCCTGATGCACAAGCCGTCGATTTTGATCCTCGATGAACCGACAGTCGGTGTCGATCCATTATCCAGGCGAGAGTTATGGGAAATCATACTGCGTCTCGTTAGGGACGAAAACCTAACGGTGCTGTTGAGTACGGCATACTTGGACGAAGCCGAACGCTGTAGTCATGTGGTTGTCCTTAACCAAGGAAAGGTGTTAGTGCAAGGGACACCCGGCGAAGTGACAAAACTCGCCAACGGACGGGTGTTTCTGGTCGAACCGCCAGAAGGGCAACCGGCCCGAAATCTCCAAGCCCAATGCTTTGATGAGCCGGGCATCGTTGATGCCGTGCCTGAGGGTGGGCTAGTCCGCGT
>JBAXBD010000588.1:0-4328 GCA_037142165.1 Schlesneria sp.
TATTTCAGAGACGCAAAAGTAACCGAAATATACGAAGGCACCAGCCAGATTCAGCGTTTGATCATCACCCGCGAGATTTTTGAAAGAACCTAAGCCCGCCTCCGGTCGGATTGCGGCACTGACCTCGCGATGAAGTCCTTCATTTTGGTAATCACCCATGCAGGATTTTCAACGCTTGGCCAATGCCCGCACTCTTCATTGAGAAACAAATAAGTTTCTGGCGAAATTTGTGGTGGCCATGACTCGCCACGCGGGGCCTGGATTTATTCTTAAGCGGCGTTACACATTTCACGAAGTAAGTGGGGCACGATGAGCCTGAACGGACGTTGCGCCCGGCCGATTCCGCTGATGTTGATTGTCGATGAGATTTTCGCATCACGGATTTTCCTGCGGATACCACGACTGCAAAGTCCAGCGTTCAACGTCCTGAAAGGGATGCATCAGCCGAGCTGGCAAGCCGATCAAATGCCTGCGTGTGACGAAAAATTCGTCGACTTCCCAAAGCGGAATATATCGCGTTTCGACCAACAGCTCTGACTCGATGCGATGAAGAAGCTTCGTTGCCGACGTCCAATCATTTGTTCGTTCCATATCTAACAACTGTCGGCGAACTCGGTCTGGAAGTGGCGTCAGCGTCACCACACGAGTGTCTGAATTTAACGTCATTAATGGCCACAATTCCGTGACGGGCTCAATAATGCGAGTCATACGATACGCCATATCCCAGTCAGCATCTGACGAATCGCCGGTGTCGTCAATAAGCTGAACAGTAACGCCCACACGCTTCCAATGCTCGATTATTGCCGCGGCTGTTTTTCGAATTTCAGCATCGGGCGGACACGCCAGACGAAGCACATGCAACTTTCCGCCCAATTGCTTTTTGGCAGTCATCGCAAGCGTCGCAGATCGCTGAGCGTCATACGGCGTTGGCTCAAGCATTCGATTATGACCATAACTGACCGTCGGGAACGGGGTGGCTGTCACGCGTACGAATCGGCCATTGAAATCGGATGAGATTGATTTCTCAATGAGTTCGCTACGCGGTAACGCGAGCGACAAAGCTCGCCGCAGTTGACCATCTTTAAGCTGCGCGGAGTTTGGATTGAACACAATCAGATGTGACGTCGGCAGTGCATAGGGCAACACAAAAAACCGAGGATCGTCCTGAAGATTTTTCAAGTCCTGAAAATTGGCATGAGGTATCCCGACGATTTCACCACGTAAGAGAGCCTGCAGCGCTCGCTCCCATGAGTCATATCGGACCTCAACAATTTCATCGATATTACGGGCTTTGGTTGTCGCCGGCTGGGCCCGAACGCGACGGTACGCGACTTGGTTCTCGTTCCGATTGTGCTCATAGAAACGCTGTCTCCCAGCGTTGGGAATTGCACCCGTTGGTATGTCTGCGTTGAGCGTACGCCAATCAACAAGTGAAACCGGAAACTGAAACAAGGCCTCGAGCCGCAAGGGAAGTCGTCGGAAATGAATCGTAAATTGCGAAGGTGATTGGACCTCGACGTTTTCGATGATCCCTGCCAATCGTTCATCTAACGACGAAGAATTCGGATCGATCTTCGCTGCCAGTTCTCCCAGAATATCCGCCGAAGTAATCAGGGGCCGTGCTTCCCAGTCCTGCCGGTTCAATCGCAGCGAAAACTGAACTTGACGCCCAAGGTCCATTGGTTCCCATGATTCCAGAATCGTCGAGCGGTATCGCACGCCACGCTCGTCGACACGAACCGGGTCGAACAACGGTTGAAGTGTCAGATTTTTCGCGGCAGTTTCGGCAGGCGCTTCGAACGGATATTTCGTTGCCTCACCAGGCAATCGAAGCACCCCCAGGCGAACAATTTGATGACGATCGTTCAATTCGCGGTGTGCGTCCTTCAGTCCGGGAGTATCTGGCCAGACTCTCGCAGCAAAATCAATGAGACGAGCCCCTTTTGCCGCATCTCCCTGCGCCGTCGCATTCCTTGCTTCGGTGATGAGACCTGTTGTCCGAGCAACGAGTTCGGTCCGCCATTTCAACGCGATCGAATGCTGTGCATCACGAGTCGTTAATCGACCAAGAAAAAAACGAGCCTGTCGATAATCATTTCGTTCAACCAGTTCTGTGATCAAGTTATCGATGACTTTGC
The DNA here is from genome assembly GCA_037142165.1 of Schlesneria sp. Classification (GTDB taxonomy): domain Bacteria; phylum Planctomycetota; class Planctomycetia; order Planctomycetales; family Planctomycetaceae; genus Schlesneria. The sequence continues at coordinate 2,139 of JBAXBD010000588.1, forward strand.
CATAGACTTCCGATAGGGTTGGATAGGCAGAATTACGGTCCCATAAATCCTCTAACAAACGCACCGCCCCCTCGTGATCGCCACGCGTCGAACGCTGCCCCGCATCAGTAAAGAGCAGCCGTTGATACATTTCGTCAAACTTCGGCCAGGTCTTGGCAAGTTTCAGTGGCAATGGATCAGAGACGGTATATCGAGCTTGTTTATCTTCAGCCGCGGCTGCTGCGGCCTCTTCTCGCCGCAAAGCCTGGTAAGCATCGGTTAAACGGATGTTGTTCTCACGATGCCGACGATCGACAAACATCAGCAAATCGTAGGCGAGGGGAGTCATCCCTTCGTCGATTAACAAGCTCGTTCGACGCAAAACAAGATCTTCGAAATAGTCGATTTTCTGAATCATCTTTGTTTCGAGAAGATAGTCAGGATCCTGATCCTGTCCGGGATCGATGAGCGTTATCGGAAGTCGAAGAAACTGTTGGCGGCGTTCTGCCAGCCGATCTTCTCCACCCAGAAATCCTGCGCTACCCTTTAACTTGTAACGCTCGTATTCGCTGGTCAATTTGGCGAGTGTATCGGGCCGAGGTCCGATCGGCTCGACAACCAGAACTTCCTGGGTCTTGAGAACAATCCAATCGAACGGCTTTGCTCGCAACAACTCTTCCGCCGACGGCAATTCCATTTCGGAATATTTCGGCAAACCCGCTTCGCCTTCCTTCTCTGGATCTTTGACCTCTTTGTTTGGTCTGACGAGACCTAATTTTTTGGGGTCCTCCGCGGCACGAGCCCAGGTTGGCAAACAGAAAAGAAAGATTGTCAAAAACAATAAGAGCCTGACGCAGACATGCCGTCGAAAGCAAATTTGATTTGTCACGCGGCGGTAATCCAAGTCGTGTTCGCCCACGTTGTCTAACATGGTCTTGGTACAGTACGTCGTTCGTTCAAGGAATCCGTACATGGGATTTTTTCAATGAGAAACTGACTCGATATGGCATATGATGAAGGGCTGAATTCGCCGATTGAATTGTATCGGCGACAAGACCACTGTACCACGTGCAAGATTCGGTTACGTTGAACGAGAAGCAAATCAACCACAACTGACGTGATTCTATTAAAGATTGTCGAGTTTCAGGCTTGCTCTTGGTAGGCTAATCCCTGAGGTTTCCTTCACTGTAAGCCGAATTTTTGATGCCAGAAATGGACTCCGCGACGATCGCATTGATTTAAAAGACAGCGAATTTTGGAAAGAGGTTGTTGATGAATTTTCCGTCTCTTCGTTGCCTGGCGACCATCGTCGCGGGATGTTGTTGCCTGGGTTCGGAATTAAAGTTTGTCCGGGCTGATACAGATCCGCGTAAACCTGCTGCCATCGAGTCGCAAGAAGTCCCGCAAGTTCCGCCCGAACTCTTCGCAAAGCTGGCTCAATATCAAAGCGTGCGTGGAGCGACGTTTCGGGGTTGGGCGCCCGATGGAACAGGAATCCTGATCAATACTCGTTTCGGCAATTCGTCTCAATTGCATCGCGTTTATGAACCTGCGGGGCGACGCGAACAAATTACGTTTTTCGACGAACCCGTCTCGGGAAGGTTTGTACCAAAAGCGACCGATGGATCGATCCTTTTGATGATGGACGCCGGCGGAAACGAAAATGACCAGATCCACCTTCTCGATCGGCGGAACTTCAATACCACGCTGCTCACGGACGGGAAGTCCCGCAACAAGCTGGGAACCATCCGATCTGATGGCTCACAGGCAATCGTCTCCAGCAACAAGCGAAATGGCCGAGACTCTGATCTTTTTCTTTTCGACCTCCATCAACCTGATTCAATGACACTGCTGATGAAGGTCGAAAATCAGACCTGGAACACGCATGATTGGACGCCTGATGGAAAGACAATCTTGATCTCTCGCTTCGTTTCGGCGAATGAATCGTATCCCGCGTTACTCGATTTAGAGACGAGACAGCGAACTGATCTGCCATTGCCCTCGTCCGGATTGTCCGCGATTGGACCGATGGCGTTCGCTGCTGACGGAAAATCGATTCTGATCACAACCGACGCCGAAAGTGAATTCCGACGTCTCGCAAAATTTGACCTGGCAACACGAAAATACACCTGGCTGACAGACGACATATCCGGGGACGTCACTGACATCGCAGTCGATAACGAATCGGGATTGGTCGCGTTCACCGTGAAT
>JBAXBD010000589.1:0-4326 GCA_037142165.1 Schlesneria sp.
CGATCTCTTCAAACATTGCCGCAGCGCCGGCTTTTCACAACGCTCCAACGGGAAGTGAGGCCTCGGCTGACGACAATCCCGCCGCTCAGTTCCCGCTTCTCTTCGAGGCGCGGTTAAACGATAAGTCGGCGCTTCGCAGGCGGATCGGCGTTCAGCCGATCTTTTCAAACGTTGCCGAGCCATTCGGGTCGCGCCAATTGCTTTACGCCCGGCTCGGGGGTCGTTGATCAACAGCGATGCCTGTTGCAAACTCGTCGGTGAATTTGGTCGCCTGTTCTGGACCGTCGCCGGACGGCCTCAAACGATCGACGCAATACGAAGCCGGATTGGCCAACACCGCTTTCATATCCCCAAACAAACGCGGGATCTCTTGCCCACCGCGTAGCACCTGCGGCATCAATGCCGGACAAGAGAATGAGACAGGCCCTATTTGACGAAACAACTTGGCAACAAATGAACCTTTGCCCTTTGTTTTTTCTCTTGGATAAAAACCAAACGACATCGGCATCGGTTCCGAGTAGGGACGGATGCCGATTTGCCCAAAACCGAAATTGCCGACAATGCCAATCCCATGGGAGTGGACTAAACTCTTACATTCGAATTACTTGCGGTTGCGGCAAACTGCGACCAAGCCGATCAATCCACCGACGCATGCCAAAGCGAGCGAAGATGGTTCTGGAACCGTCGTGTTGTTAACCGCAGGAGTGATCAGCGTTGCAGATCCACTGAGCGCATGGCCTGCGATATAGTCATCAAGCGCAACGTCAAATTCAGCCGTGTTTGAGGTCAGACCCAAGCCGTCAAAGTCCAATCCCGGAGCGAAACTTCCGAAAACGTAGTACAGGTTATCGGAAACCTTTTGAATCTGAGTGCTCTGGAAGTTTCCGTAGGCAGAGCTCGAAAAAGAGAATCCGGTTCCGATCGTAGTGTTCAAGAACAGGTTTCCGAAGTCCATCCCAGAAATAGCATCGCCGTTTACGTCACCAAAATCACCACCGCCCACAAAGCTGGTCATCCCGTTGAGTCTGAAATACTGAGCCGTGTGCAAGTCAGAGCTGGCAGGTGGGACGAGCGCGGTGTTGGTCGAGTTCGTAACGCGAAATCCAAAAAAAAATTCTTGTGTGCCAACGATGGCTCCTGCTTCAACGCTGTTCATCGACAGAACAGCGACGGCAGCCAAAGCTGCCAACGTGCGAACAAATCTCATGTTTAAACCCCTAATGCACAAATCAAACTTTCGCAGTCAACCAGAACATCTGGATAACTCAAGATCTGACAGTTCGCGAATTCCACAGAGAGCTTATTTCGCTCACGAACTTCAACATATCTTCGTCCGCGCTCTACGCTCGAACGGCATTAAAATATCGAGTGCTCATTGGATTTCAACCGAAACATGACCAAATTTAGTCAAAGGGGTGTTTTCCATAATTATGTGTTTGGAGAAATAAAGAGCATTTTCGGAGAACTGCGATGGCTCGACTGGCCCGCGTGGAAGTCTTTGCTCCTGAAGGAATTGCTATCGTTCATGTGATGAATCGATGCAAGAAAAGGGGACAGGTAAGAATGCAAGAAAATGGGCAGGTCCTTTATTGACGAAACAACTTAAACACAACTGGACCTGACCCCTTTGTGTTCTCTTCGGGTAGAATCTACTATTTCAGGGCTAAGGCTGGTCTCCTGACTTGTGTCGATGCTGCCACGGGAGAACGTCATTTTGGCCCTACCCGAACAGGACTCAATGTGATTTACGCATCGCCAATTGCCACAGGCGGATTCGTCTACCTTACAGACCGAAACGGTACCACAGTCGTGATCAAAGATTCGGCCGAGTTCGAAATTGTGGCAACGAACTCCGTCGAAGAAACAGTCGATGCGACACCGGCCCCTGTTGATCGTGAGTTATTCATCCGCAGTCAAAAACATCTGTTTTGTATAAAAGAATAGGCCGCTGCAAAGAAGCCCCGGCGATGATCTGCGAAAAACGATCTGTCTCAGTTTCCGATACCACGGGGATCGAGGTATGCTGTGCAGTTTTGGATCAGGTAACTCATCTTTGAGTGCAGTTTGAAAGAATGCAAAATTCTATGTTGCGAGCCTTCTTTGTCTCGCCGAAACGAGATCGTATGGTCCATGGATTTGATCAAATCACATCGTTTCACCAACAACGGTTTCGTCCGACGATAATTTGCGAGTGCGGCGTCATGTGTTGGTGGATGCTGGTTCGCCTTGCGTGCTTGTCGACGTTGGCGTGGGGGACAGCGCTTCATGCGGCGGAAAGACCGAACATCCTTTTCATTGTCGCTGACAACTGGCGGTGGCCTAATGCGAGCATCCTGGGCGATCCCTTGGCGCGCACTCCTGCATTTGACCGGATTGCGCGGGAGGGGGTCTTATTCACAAACACATTCAATCCTGTGCCCTCCTGCTCGCCGACAAGATCCTGTTTGCTGACTGGAAAGTATGCGCATGAGTTAGGCGAACGCGCGAATTTGTGGAGCAGTTTTCCCAAGGATACGCCCGTTATTACGGAGCTTCTGCAAGATTCGGGTTATATAACTGCTTATTGCGGAAAGCCGTGGGGACCTGGTAACTGGAACATCTCTGGCTGGAATGAAAACCCTGTCGGAACAAAATTTGATGACTTCTCAGCGTTCATTGCACGGCATGAGAAGTCGCGACCATTTTTTTTCTGGCTGGGGAACACCAGCACCGCGACCCGCGGTGGCAAATTGCCGTTCATTGAAGAGGCCAAAGCAACACTGAATATTGGGGCACTGACGGTACCGCCAGAACTGCCGGACTGTCCGGAAGTACGCGATGATTTGCTCAACTATTACGGGGGCGTACTGAAACTCGACGAAGAAGCTTCGGAAGCCGTCGCCCTTTTGGAAAAAACCGGACAACTCGACGAAACGGTGATTGTCTATGTTAGCGACAATGGATGGCAACTGCCTCGCGGTCTCGCTCACTGTTATGACCGCGGTTCCCATGTCCCATTGGCAATTCGCTGGGGCACTCGACTTACAGCCGGGCGCAAGGTTCACGAGTTTGTCAACGTTGCGGACCTTGGGCCGACATTCCTGGAAATTGCCGGATTGACGCCGCCAGTGGGAATGACGATGCGAAGCATCAAAAGTCTTCTCTTGGGTCAGCCGGAGAACAATCCTCGCGATGCCGTTTTTATTGAACGTGAGCGGCACGCGAATGTACGGTCCGGTAACCTGGGTTATCCGGTGCGAGGCATCCGCACTCACGACTTCCTTTATCTTCGAAACATGCGTCCCGATCGCTGGCCGGCGGGTGATCCAGACATCCTCTTCATTCATGGACGACCATTCGGCGATGTGGATACCACTCGGGTGAAAGACTTCCTACTTGAACACCTGAACGATTTGGCCTATGCGAAGTACATCGATTTGATTTTTGCTAAGCGCCCGAGTGAAGAGCTTTATGATTTGAAGAGCGATCCTGATCAATTGCATAACGTATCGGACAAACCCGAATACTCCGAAAAACTCAATCGACTCCGTGATCGAGTGACACAGTGGATGGAACAAACTCACGACCCACGTTGCGACCCTGCCTATGATGGCTTCGATACATTTCCTTATTACGGTAAGCCAACAAAACGCGAATAGCATTTTTCGCTGAAATGGTTCGTGGGAACAGAAAAAGGGGACAGGTCCTTTATTGACGAAACAACTCGAAAACAAATGAACCTGACCGCTTTGTTTTCTCCGGCTGTATGGCGTTTCGTTCGACATAACGCAGGACCGTGTAGAGGCGATCATCCGCTTTGCACACAAAATCTTCTTGCACATTTAATCGGGTGCCTGCACAAATAATCTATGTGCCCTTCAATTCATAAAGACCGTCGCCGACGTGTTTGATTTTCCCTTGCCGCGTCAATTCATCCCATACGGCTTGCGGGAACTGACTTGGCGGCATGATCCCGACGATCGGTGAGCGCCCTGTGGTTGTCGGACCGTAGCCCATCTTGGACTCGTAGTCTAAACGTGTCAGTTTCAATCGCTTCTTGAACGCTTTTATCGCATGCTTCAGTTGATCGTCGAAGCTGGGTTCATTCATTCCGTATCCTCAAAAACTTTTAGGATCGTCACTCTTTTTGCGATCGCATTAGCGGTGATTATCAAGCTCATCGCATGATAACGAGCGAAACCTTTTCGGCAATTGCCGCCGATTTCTGAATACAGGGAAGCATCATGAAGCCATCTTCAGTCCGTACGGAAGCGTCTTGTCCCCTTTGCTTTCTCCTTGTCCCCAGTCACGACAAAGCTGTGCATTTATTGCCGACGAGAATCAGGC
>JBAXBD010000590.1:0-4317 GCA_037142165.1 Schlesneria sp.
AGCCGATGATGGTGCCGTGGTGGGGACGCATCAAGTGGCGATCGTCTACGTCGGGGATCCGGCAAATGATCCGGCAAACGATGGGCCCGTTTCAGGGTATACTCCCCCGGCGCCTCCGTCCATCAAGATCGATGCGAAATACCAAAAGCCTGAAACTTCTGGTCTGATATTGGAGATCCCACCATCCGGGTCAAAAAATCTTTCAATCGAATTGAAATAGCAACCGTTTTCAGGCAGAGAAAGATCAGTTCTATCGTGAGCGATGTTCCGATTTATCGCTCCTTAAATACCTTTGTCAGTCCCGGGCTCTGCGAATCGAAACCATTCAGCTTCTGATGCCGGGCAATGACTCATTTGTCGGAGCCGGAAATCGTGAATTCAACCAACAATGGGAGATGGTCTGACGCTACCGTTTCCTCGATTACGACAGCTTTCCCAGAGACCAATCGGGAGCCTTGAGGTTGATGATACACGACATAATCAATCTGATTTTTCGGGTGCACCGAGGGAAATGTGAGGCAATTGGCGGTTTTTGCCGTCGTGTTGTTCCAACGTTGTCCCAGAATCTCAAGGACCCGACTATCGGGATTGGCGTTCAGATCTCCGGCAAGAATGACGGGATGTTCGGAGTCTCGAAATACTTCATTTAAGGCAGTCGCCTGCTGCTCGCGAAACTCGACGTTATTGTGATGTAAATGAGTCGATGAAAAGACGACTTTACGAGTGCCGAGATCGACAACCCCGGCCACCGCAATCCGACGTTGTCGCTCTGGCTCGCCTGGAAGCCAATGGACCGTTAATTCTGTGATTGGAAAGCGGGAGAGTACTGCCTGTCCATAATCGCCCCCTTCGTATGGAATCTGCTTTCCGAACCGGCCATGCATTTTTGTCAGTCGAGCCAATTCACTGGTTTGGTCAACCTCGCCTGATCGTTTGACGTTTTTGTCGACCTCCTGAAGTGCCACAAGATCCGGTTTGGCATCGCGAATGACCTTGGCGATTCGCTCAAGATCGATTCGCCCGTCAGTCCCTTCACCGTGATGAATGTTGTAAGTCATCACGCGCAATTGCCGTGTCGGTAAATCGTCGTCAGCCGGCACGCTGCTGGAAGCTGACGTTAGTAACAGTAACGTACAAATTATGAGACGACGATTCATCGAAGATTCTCCCTCGCTACCAAATTCGCAAACGACGACGGGCGAGTCTATGCGCGATCGATGAATGAATCATGAAGAAATCGCAAAAAACTGACGCATGATGATGAGTAAATCCCAACGAAAGAAGCCCGGTGACCATTGAGGTCACCGGGCTTCTTGTTTCGACTTAGTCAGACACAATAAATCATTTACCGCTGGCAAGGGCTTGCTGTGCAGCAGCCAATCGTGCAACTGGCACACGGCGTGGTGAGCAACTGACGTAGTTCAGTCCGATGTCGTGACAGAACATGACCGATGCTGGATCACCGCCGTGTTCACCGCAGATCCCGATCTTCAGATCTGGTCGAGTGGAACGGCCACGATCGACACCGATCCGCATGATGTCGCCGACCCCTTCTTGATCGATCGTCTGGAACGGATCGTTCGGAATGATGTCGTTTTCACGGTAGAAACCAATGAATGGCCCGTAATCGTCGCGGCTGATGGCCAGCGTCGTCTGGGTCAAGTCGTTGGTACCGAAACTGAAGAACTCAGCGGCGGTTGCGATCTGGTCGGCTCGGACAGCAGCCCGAGGAACTTCGATCATGGTGCCGACGAGGTATTCCAGCGTGACGCCCGTTTCCTTGAAGACCGCTTCCGCTTCTGCGCGAATGATCTTTTCCTGATTCTTGAACTCGGTCAAGAATCCGGCCAGCGGAACCATCACTTCAGGAACAACGCTGATCCCTTCCTTCTTCACAAGCACTGCGGCTTCGAAGATGGCTCGGGCCTGCATCGCTGTGATTTCAGGATACACGATCCCGAGACGACAACCACGGTGACCGAGCATCGGGTTCGCTTCGTGCAGCTCTTCGACTCGTCGTTTCACAGCGTCGATCGTGCTGCCGGTCCAACTGGCCAGCTTGGAAGCAAGATCGGGCTGTTCTTCGAGGTGGCGATCCGAGAGGAACTCGTGCAGTGGTGGATCGAGCAAACGGATCGTCACCGGACGACCGTTCATGCTGCGGAACAATCCTGCAAAGTCAGCTCGCTGGAATGGCAACAGTTTCGCAAGAGCCTTTTCGCGGGTCTCCTTGGTCTCACAGACGATCATGTGACGGATTTCGTCGAGATGATCGAAGAACATGTGCTCGGTTCGGCAGAGTCCGATCCCTTCAGCACCGAAGGCGACCGCTTCATCAGCTTGACCAGGAGTATCGGCGTTGGTTCGTACTCGCAGCTTGCGATACTTGTCGACCCAACCCATCAATTGTGAATAGCGTCGGAAGGTTTCTGATTCTTCCGGCTTCAATGTCTTCTGGACCAGAACCTGGATGACTTCGCTAGGCTTGGTCTGAACCTTGCCTTCGAAGACTTCGCCAGTGAAACCGTCCATCGAAATGAAGTCGCCTGACTTGAGCGTCTTACCTGCAACCTTCACCGTGTTGGTGGTGTAATCAACGTCAATTGCCGAGCAACCAACGATACAAGCCTTACCCATCTGGCGGCTGACCAGTGCCGCGTGCGAGCTGGCACCACCGGTTGCCGTCAGAATTCCCTTGGCAGCTTTCATCCCGCGAAGGTCTTCAGGGCTAGTTTCTTTTCGAACAAGAACGATGTCGACGTTCGGGTTCTTTTCATGGAACTTTTCCGCTTCATCGGCGAACAAACAGATCACGCCCGATGCAGCACCTGGACCGGCGTTGATCCCCTTGGCAAGGAATCGGCCTTCTTTGGTCGCTGTGGTCTTTGAAGCCGGATCGAAGATCGGTTGCAGCAATTGAGCAAGGTCATCAGCAGGAATTCGGCGTTTCTGTAACGCTTCCTGTTCGGTGATCAAGCCTTCGTTGACCAGATCAACGGCGATTCGGACTGCAGCAAAACCGGTCCGCTTGGCGTTGCGGGTTTGCAGCATGTAGACCTTGCCGCGTTGAATGGTAAATTCAATGTCCTGCACTTCTTTGTAGTGCTTTTCGAGTTTCTTACCGATATCGTTCAGTTGCTGATACGACTCGGGCATATCCTTCGAAAGGGTTTCTTCGATTCGTTTCGGGGTTCTGATCCCGGCGACGACGTCTTCACCCTGAGCGTTGATCAGGTAGTCACCGCAGAAGCCAGGAGTTCCCAGAGCACAATCACGGGTCAGTCCGACACCGGTTGCACAGTCATCACCCAGGTTTCCGAAGACCATCGCCTGGACGTTGGCGGCTGTGCCCCACTCATGAGGAATTCCGTAAGTCCGGCGATAGACCATGGCTCGGTCGTTCATCCAGCTACCGAAGACGGCGCCGATTGCACCCCAGACCTGTTCCATTGGATCGGTGGGGAAGTCTTTTCCAGCACGAGTCTTGATCAGTTGCTTGAACTCCGCGACCAGTTCCTTCAACTGAGCGACAGACAATTGCGAATCTTCCTGGACTCCAGCCTTTTCACGCTTGTGTTCCAGGGCGACTTCGAACGGGTCGCCTTCGGTTTTGTCTTTTGGCTTCAGCTCGAGTACGACATCGCCGTACATTTGAACGAATCGACGATAGCTGTCCCAGGCAGATCGTTCGTTGCCTGTTTGTTTCGCGAGTGCAACAACCGTGTTGTCGTTGAGGCCGATATTGAGAACCGTGTCCATCATGCCGGGCATCGATTCACGAGCACCTGATCGGCACGAGAAAAGCAATGGGTTCGTTGCGGAACCGAATTCCGCTCCCATGGACTTTTCGACTTTCTTAAGAGCGTCGAAAACCTGTTGCTTGAGTTCCGGAGGGAACGTGCGGTTACTTGCGTAATAATAGGTACAGACTTCCGTCGTCAGCGTGAATCCTGCTGGAACAGGCAGGCCAATTCGAACCATTTCGGCGAGATTGGCACCTTTGCCCCCGAGGAGGCTTTTCATCGTTGCGTCACCGTCAGCCTGACCGTCGCCGAAAAAATACACGTACTTGGTCGACATGCGAAGTCCTTCAAAACCCGGTCGCGGTAGCGACCACTGATACAGAATAAGCCGACTCGTAATCGAGCCGACTGAACGGGACAACTGCGGCGCGAACAATCGGCGCTCAAGCAACCCGCTCGTTGACGAGGTCGGAAATTAGCGATCAAACGACCGAACTTCAAGCGTCCGGGTGGAAAACGGCCGAAGCAGAAATGCCAAAGGCGAGCCGGGGAGCATCAAAACCTTGGATTCTTT
>JBAXBD010000591.1:0-4317 GCA_037142165.1 Schlesneria sp.
TGGCCATCGTCCCCGCCAGAATCGTCCGCAGCCACTTCGTCAACTGTCCTTCCGCATGTCCTTGAAATGACGGAAATTGACGGTGTGCTTCCAGAAACGTTTCCTGGACAATGTCAGAGGCGTCAACCTTCCCCTGAAGGCGACGTCCAATTTCTATTTGAGCCAGGAGCCGCAGGTAGTTTTGATATGACTCGAGCAATTGCCCCAATGTCGCACGATTACCCGCGCGCGCTTCGTCAATCAGGCGACCAAAATCTGCAACCATCATTTTCACCGCTCTGGCCGAGTTTCTATTTCTTGATAGTAACGATGACCGGCAAAAAACCGCCGCAGGAATTTCGGGTTTTCCTCAAACGAGAAATCGTACACTCGTAAGGAACGGAGCCGGTAAACAAAAAATCCGAGAGGCTTTCGCCTCCCGGATCGTATTACTTCACAAAGATTCGCTTGTAAGTCTTTCAGTTCACACGTTGGAAGAACTTCTCACTTCGCGCTTTCGTTCCTGTTCAGTCAGACGAATCTTACGCAGCCGAATGACTGCTGGCGTGACTTCGACGTATTCGTCGTCTTCGATGTATTCCAGAGCCGCTTCGAGTGACAGTTTGCGAGGTGGCTTGAGCGAAATGTTTTCGTCCGAACCTGACGCTCGCATATTCGTCAGTTGCTTCTCCTTGATCGGATTCACAACCATGTCGTTGTCGCGAGAATTCTCTCCGACGCTCATCCCTTCGTAAACTTCATCGCCGGGTCCGACAAACATTTCTGCCCGATCTTGCAGCTTGAACAGTGCGAAGCCAACGGCCTTACCGCGTTCCTGCGAGACCAGCACGCCGTTCTGACGATGAGGAACCGATCCTTCGACTTCTTTATACTGTTCGAAACGGTGATGAATCACAGCCTCACCCTTGGTCGAGTTCAGCATTCGAGTTCGGATACCGATCAGACCACGAGAAGGAATCGAGAATTCAAGGTGCGTAGAGCCGAGATCATTGGCGGTCATCTCGACGAGCTCACCACGACGGTTTCCGACGATTTCCATCACAGGACCGACGTATTCGGTTGGTACGTCGACAACCAGGATTTCAAACGGTTCACAAATCTTGCCGTCGATCTGCTTGCGAATGACGGTCGGCTTACCGACAGAGAGTTCGTAACCTTCGCGACGCATCGTTTCGAACAGAATCGACAAGTGCAACACGCCACGACCAGATACTTTAAACGCGTCCTTGTCGCCGAATTCATTGACTCGCAAAGCCACGTTCGATTCGAGATCTCGCATCAGGCGAGCACGAATATGGCGGCTGGTGAGGAACTTTCCTCCCCCCGACTGACCGGCGAGCGGTGATGAATTAATCGTAAACAACATCGAAAGCGTCGGCTCGTCGACACTGATACGCGGCAATGCGATGGGGTTCAGCGGATCGGCGACGGTGTCACCGATTTCAGGCTTTTCCAAACCGGTCAATGCTACGATGTCGCCAGCAGTCGCTTCTTCGACGGCGACTCGACCTAGTTTTTCGAAGACTTCGACGGTGACGATCTGATCGGTCACTTTCGAGCCGTCAGCCTTCATCATCACGACTTTCTGGCCTGGCTTGACCGATCCCCCAACGATTCGTCCTGTGGCGATACGGCCGACGAATTCCGAATAGGCGAGCGAGGTCACCATCATCTGTAGCGGGCCGTCGACGTTTGTAGCCGGCCCCGGAACTTTTTCGATGATCATATCGAGCAGTGGCTTGATCGAATCGCCAAAGACTTCAGGGTCATGTGTGGCGAAACCGGCGCGGCCGCTTGCGAAGATATAGGGGAAATCCAGCGTTGCGTCGTCAGCACCCAATTCGACGAACAGGTCGAATGTTTCCGAGAGGACGTCTTGAGGTCGAGCGTCCGAACGGTCGATTTTGTTCACCACGACGATTGGCTGCAGGCCGACTTCCAGGGCCTTTTGCAGAACGAAGCGAGTCTGTGGCCTGGGGCCTTCAAAGGCGTCGACCAGCACCAGACAGCCGTCGGCCATCTGCAGCACTCGCTCGACTTCACCACCGAAGTCGGCGTGGCCTGGTGTATCGATGATATTGATTTTCGTGCCCAAATAATTGAGCGCGATATTCTTAGCGAGGATCGTAATCCCACGTTCGCGTTCCAGATCGTTTGAATCCAGAATACAGTCTTGCTGCACCTGTGATTCACGAAATTGACCGCTCGCCTTGATCAGGCAATCGACAAGTGTTGTCTTGCCGTGGTCGACGTGAGCAATAATGGCAATGTTTCGAATATCTGTCCGTCGGGTATTCATGGCGACTCAATTGACCGGGCTTCCACGAGGGAAGCAGACTAGGGAACTCGGAAAATGCTGAATTCACAGCAGGGTGGGAAGAAACTTCGGCGTCGGAAGACTCGCGGCGGGCGGACTGGCTGGCACAGCTCTTCACACACGGGGCTGGCGCGCTCAGTTGGCAGTGAAGTCTCTGCATTGTATCAAACCGAAATCCATTCGTGAAGCCCGATTTACCCCGTTTGAAGCAGGTTTGTCCAGATTTGCTGTCGACAGTGCGGCTTCCTATGATCAGTGCCGTATCTACGCATCGCCAGAATTCTTGAGACTTTCGTATTATGGGCTTTTTTGACAAACTGAAGCAGGGGCTGCAGCGAACCAAACAGCTGCTGCTCACCGACGTTCGCGACATCTTCCGTTCGGGCGAAATCCTTGACGAGGCGAAACTTGAGCAATTTGAAGGTCGCCTCATCCGCACTGACATGGGGGTGGCTGCGTCTGCACTCATCGTCGGTGAACTTCGAGCAAAATATCTCGGACGAACCCTCGTTCTCGACGAACTTTGGGGAACTGTCAAAGAAACCGTACGAGGGCTGCTCAGAGGGACAGACGGAACAGAATGGAATCCAGAGCAACCCCTTTCGCCATTGAAGTTTGCGGCGACAAAGCCGACGGTCATTCTGGTCACAGGCGTGAACGGAACGGGGAAAACAACGTCCATTGCCAAACTGGCGAAACTGCTCACCACGTCTGGGCTTAAAGTAATGCTCGCGGCCGGAGATACATTTCGGGCTGCTGCTGTCGAACAACTCACGATGTGGAGCTCACGCCTTGGTTGTGAAATCGTCACGAAACCAAGCGGTACCGACCCAGCCAGCGTGGCGTTTTCAGGTTGCGAAGAGGCCCTCAAATCCGGGGTCGACGTTCTGATCATCGATACCGCCGGGCGACTGCATAACCAGGCGAACCTGATGAAGGAACTGGAAAAAATCCGACGAGTGATCGACAAGAAAATTCCAGGTGCTCCACACGAATGTTTGTTGGTCATTGATGCCACCACCGGTCAAAACGGCTTAAATCAAGCTCAACACTTCGGAGAAGCAGCACATTGCACAGGGATCGTCCTCGCAAAACTCGACGGCACGGCGAAAGGTGGTGTCACGGTCGCGATTCGTCAGCAAATGGGAATCCCCGTCAAATACGTCGGAGTCGGTGAACAAATCGACGACCTGCAACTTTTCAATCCCGAACAATTCGTTGACGCTTTATTCGATGAATCCAAATGAGGCTTTTCCACAGGCGGAAGCTAGCAAACTCTCGCCTCCAAGCGGTGAATTTCGGATGAAGAATTGGTTAAAAGTTGAAATCAAACATGGATTCGTAGTTTAACCCGAAGCCATCGGCGCAGGCAGATCGGCGTCCAGCCGATCTCTTCGAACGTTGCCAAGCCAAGATTTTCGCACCGCCTGAGCGAGATATGACGCCTCGACCGACGTCAAGATCGCCGCTCTATTCCCGCTTCTCTTCGAGGCGCGGTTAAACGAAAGGAAGCCATCGGCGCAGGTGGATCGGCGTCCAGCCGATCTCGTCAAATTCAAAACTTCACGGCGCTCAAAACGGAAATTCATCCTTCTCACCCTCGTCATCAGGCTCCATTGGGGCAACTTCACCCCACCAGCCATCGTTGAACTGGGTTTCCGCTTCTTGTTTTATGATCAGAACCTCTTCAAATTGGCTTTTTGGCGTCTCTTCCCAGACTGAAGCCTGAAGCTCGTCGAGTAATGGTCTGATAATCGGGTCCAGATTCTTTGGTAATTCTGTGAAGTCCGAATCCCATTCCAGCCACTGTTCCCATTCGTCGTGCCAGTTTGAAGAAATCTCGTCGATGATTTTTTCCCTCTGCTGAAACGTCAGAAACAGGTTTCCGTCCAATTGGGCTACGATGGCGAGTAGTGCCGCCCGTTTACGATGAGCCATTCGATCGGCTGCTAATTCTGTAAAGGATGCGTATCTCTCGGGGGTTAAAACCTCTTTCAATG
>JBAXBD010000592.1:0-4296 GCA_037142165.1 Schlesneria sp.
TTCCGACTCATATTCGCTAGTGCCCGGATTTCGCCGGAAAATGAGCGGTTTGGGCGAGCACTTCATTTGTGAATGAATCTCGATTTCGATTGGAACTTTGATCGATTCGAATTCGCTCAGGTCCGTGACCACCAAAAGCGAACCGCGATAGGTTCCTGGTGCCAACAGTTCGCGTGACCGCAGCCGGATAGTGCCAGACTTTTCCACCCCACGTTCGTAGAACGATAGATCGCATGAAGAAAGTGAAATACTGGCGTCGATTACGCAAAAATTGACATCCGTGTTACTGTGGAAAATAGCGATCTCTCGCTCCCAAGGCTCACCCGCGTAGGCGTCGATGTGGGCGAGAGCGGGCACGGCCACGAGGCTGCCACGCATGGTTCCGCGCAACTCAACCTGTCGTTCCTTGGCGATGCGGCAATTCGAAACGAGGATTACGGCTTGGCGAATTGCGGCACCTGGCGCTTGTGCCGCGTGAAAAATAACTTCGGCATTCGCGACTTCTCCAGGCTGTAAGATCGTCTTGATTAACGTTCCCACGGTACATGAACAACCCGTTCGCATCGGATCGAGTTCCAAAGGTCGGTCCCCAGTATTTTTCACTGGAATGAAAACTCGCTTGTATTCGCCGTGATCAACTGTGCCGAGCTCGACGACGACGGGTGCATCGAGCAATGGGCCTGCGTTTGATTGATGGCCGATCAAAAACCCAACCGCAGTCGCCGCCATGATTATTCCGACAATCAATGGTAACGTGGACTTCCCTCGCACAGTCTTTACTCCATCAACGGGTTTCATACGAGGGTTGGAGGCCGTAGGTTCCAGGTTTCATTTGGTAAAGTAGCCTAGACAGCGTTGCGATTTTTGAGGACCAAACCGGCCGTAATGGCGATCAGGCTTCCAACAATCAAGTAGGGCCAGGAGCTTGTCCAAAAAGATCTCACCGCCTGCGGAGTGACGGGGTTGGAGGTGATTGTTGTTGCAGAATAGGAGAGCTTCTTGATCGAGTCTGGGTCTCCCTCGCGGTAATAAATCTGCTGTTCGGCGTCGGTGACCAGGGTTCCTTTAGGGAAAACAATGTCAAACTCGGTTGAATCAAACCGCACATTGCGTTTGACGCGCGTGACAACAATTTTGATTTCGCAAATCTTCAATCGTTTGCCATCTCCCAAAACCGATTCGACCGTGACGCGGACACGCGAGGGTAGCGCAGCATTGTCCGACTTCCAAAAATCTAAAATTTCCGTGCGACTGAAAGTCCTTTCCCGTCCATCGGGATAGTCGCTTGGCTGATTTGGGGTTTCACGTATGAATTCGATCGGCTGATAGAAATGCGTTGGATCGAGGGTGCAAGTGACATCGGTGTTCGACTCGTCGGTCCAAGTCAGTTGAACATATTGCCGCCCGTTCATCGTTTTCTCTGTTGCCTCGATCCGGATTCTTTCGTTTTTGAGCAGAGCAGCGAATCCCTCAGATACTCCGTACACGACAGCGAGGTAATCCGTGGGAAAATAGACTTGCCCGTGAATCTCGCCTCGACTCTCAAGCCTGCGAAATCTCTTCTGACGACCCGAACTGGCAACGGTTGTCTGTTCGTACTTGTCGTCGGGGGAACTCACATTCATGTTTCCGGTCGTCTCGAGTCTTCTCGACGATCGATCAATACATTCGCGTTGATAGAGGCGGGTCTGCGGTTCTGATCCCGTTGACAGTGCGACTCCTGCTCCCATCGACAATGCGACCTCGTGGACGTAGTTGAGCTCGACTCCACCAAGTTCATTCTCTTGACGCTCGATTGTCGCGATCACAAGCTCAATATTGTCGCTGGAGTCGGCAACGACAACTTGTGTTTGCACTGTCGAAAAAAGGAGAAATGAAGCCACGGAAAAAAAAGTACGAGCTTTCATAGATCGGTGACCGTCTTTCAGGCGAATGAAGTGCAACCGTGATTTCAAAAACACTCGCCGTAACAGGGGGTTGTACCCGAAACAATCCTTCCCGTTCCCACCGCGCACCGGGTATCCGTGCAGATCTCCCATGTGCATTGGTTCACACCAAAACCGGGGGCATTACATTTCGTTAAAACAGCAGTGGCGCAAGTGTTGAACGGACCGGGACTGGTTGACTTATGGTACCACACCGGAATAAAACAATCATTTGGCGGCTTGCAGGTGCCAGTCGCAGGGCAGGCGACAGTTGTCGCATTACTACACTGCTGTTTTGGTCCGTATGCGAAAATAACGCGCGTTGATGATCCGGCACAGATCCCAACTCCGATTGCGACGCCAATAAAAATCAGCAACTTTGTCATTTGTCACCCCGTCGTACTCGTTTTACAACATTGACATTCACATCCGTAGAAACGTCAGCAGCAATATACTACGGTATCTTTCTCGCGTCAATTGACATAACGTAGATGTATAGAAATGCTGCATTGTTTGGCCATTGAGAACTGTCGCCTTGAGGTGGCGTTGCCGATCCCCTTGCGCCGATGGCTTCGGGTTAAACTCTGAAACTGTTGCGATTGTTTATCCCCAATTCGTATTTTGACCGATTTCGGGGATTGGATCAAACTCGTTGACTGCTCTGAAAACAGCCGCTGCTGAGTCGCGGCCGAATTGCTTTTGCATACGTCGGACCAGGGGATAACCGACACGGGTCACGAGATAATTTGGTTGCGAGAAGGCCAGAATGTCATACCAGACGCCGTTATCATGCTGGTCCCATTCAATCAAAAACCGCTCTTCACCTTTCTCGATGTGCTTCGGCAGGGTGCCATAGGCAAAGCCGAATCGACAAATCGGCCCGGATTCATCCACGACGTAAATGATGCGGCATGAGTTTAACCACCATAAACCCATTGCGCGTCCCATCACGACGACGGTTTCGTCGGGCTTGATGGGAGTTTCCAAAGGCCACGCGTCAACCCAGCCTAGTCGAAAATGCTTCCAGCCTTGTAAGGCGGCTATTGCTTTCCGAAAAGTCGATTCCCCTTCGCCCAACCTGATACGAGTCTGATCTGCCACAAAACCGATCGGCGGAGAAGTCGCAGTCGCACCGACATCGAGGTAGCTGAATTTTCGCTCCGACTGTTCCGCCAGGAAATGACAAAGGACTTTATACGACGGTTTTCCCAGCGTTAGCATTATCTTCCTTAGACAGCGGAACTCCCTGAAGGAGTACTATCCGCAAAAAGTGTCCGTACCTAACAAACATCAAAGCCAAATCGCCGACGGCAAATCTGCGGACGCATGAAAAAAGCCCAAGAATGTGGTCGTTCGATCGATGATCCAAGCTGCTCCGCAAAAACAATCGAATTCTTCACCGTTTCCAATCAAGCCTGCACGGTTGTGCGGTCGAATTCCTTCTCTCGTTGTTGCACCCACCCCTAACTCAGCCAATTCAGGAAACACCCAGTGACGCAACACTCTATCGTTGTTATGTTTGCGGGAATATATTCGATAACACCTGCCACAGAGTGACTCTTGCACGATCCGCGAACAAATCGGCGAAGTTCGATGGTTTACCGGTGATATTTCTGCTTGAATAGTGGGCAAAAGATTTCGTGGTCAAAACCGGACTGGCGCAATCTGTGCAGACGCGAAATGAACTGCTACCATGCGGTGTCGTATGGGATTCAGCGATACACTGGAAATCGGTTATCGGGCTGGACGATGATGGTCCGTGAACCGCCGGAGGCGGTTCGTCCACACGTGCTCGGCGTGCCTGATTTTAAGACGAGATTGGCAAACAATATGGCAAGCACACTTCAAGCAACACCTGCAATTCGACGAACGGAGTCCTCAACCGTGGGAAATGTTGCCCCTGCATCAGATGAAATGACCGACGTTACCGTACCAGCCATTGATCCACAGGAGATGGATGAATGGCTGGAGTCGGTTGACGACCTGCTGAATCGATATGGACCGGACGCCCTCAGCCAGTTGCTGACGCAGCTTTATTCTCGGGCTCAGGCTCAGTCGGTCCCTGTTGTCCCTTCGGTGACAACACCTTACGTGAATACGATACCTGTGGAAGCTCAGGTGCCGTTTCCAGGTGATCGTGCTCTAGAACGCCGGTTGCGAAGCATTATTCGCTGGAACGCCATGGCGATGGTGGTCCGAGGTGCTCAGACAACGAACGTTGGCGGACACATTTCCACGTTCGCGTCATCTGCAGTGCTCGTCGAAATTGGTTTTAATCACTTCTTCCACGCCCGGACCGCAGATCACACCGGTGACATGGTCTATTTTCAGGGGCACTCGTCGCCAGGGATGTATTCCCGCGCATTCGTCG
>JBAXBD010000593.1:0-4296 GCA_037142165.1 Schlesneria sp.
CCAACAGTCACGTCGCGGGGGGACGATCGCGACTTGTCGCCACAACGACAGACGGTGACCGCCTGGACTGCGAGGTCATCGGCGATGACCCGTCGACCGATCTCGCCCTGTTGCGTTTATCTGGTCGTGACTTACCTCACGTTCGTATCGGTGATTCTCAACTTCTGCGAGTCGGACAACTGGTTATTGGCATGGGCAGTCCCCTCGGACTGCATTCCACCGTTTCGACAGGAGTCGTCAGCGGTGTCGGTCGCAGCATGCGAGCGGGTGATGGTCGCCTGATTGACAACATCATTCAGCACGCCGCCCCGATCAACCCTGGAAATTCGGGCGGTCCATTAGTCGATTCGCGAGGTCGCGTGGTCGGCGTCAACACGGCCATTATCGCTTTCGCGCAAGGGATCGGCTTTGCCGTTCCCAGCAATACCGTTCAATGGATCACCAAAGAATTCCTGCAGCACGGAAAAGTCCGCCGTCGGCAATTGGGGATCGTCGGCGCTGTCGTTCAATTACCAAGATCGATCGTCGTAGACCTTGATCTGGTCTCTGACTTTGCCGTTCAAGTGATGGAAGTCGATTCGCGAGGAATCGCCGGTCGCAGTGGCGTTGAGGAAGGAGATCTCATCGTGTCGGTCAACGATCGGATCGTCACCAGCATTGACGACCTGCACCGCTTTCTTGCTAGACTTCCAATCGAGGCGACTCTCGATCTCTCAATCATCCGCGACGGACAGCAGAAACAAATCCTGCTAAAGCAATAATTGCCTTTCGCTCACGCATCAATTGATTTGCGTCGTCCCTTTGGCGTCTGGTACGAACAACGCCTGGCCATAAAGTTCGACGCCGAAGGACCCGATGATTTTCTTAGCATTCGGCGACATCAGGAATTCTACGAAGCGATTGGCTTCGTCATGATGAATGTGCGAGTGCTTTTTAGGGTTGATCGTAATGACCGAATAACGATTCATAAGCTGTTCATCCCCTTCAAACGAAACAGATAATTCGATTTCATTTTTCAGCGTCAAGTACGTAGCACGGTCGCTCAACACAAAGGCATTCTTTTCGTGAGCCATTCGCAGCGCTTGAGCCATCCCCGCTCCGGCTCGAATGTACCACATCCCATCGGGTTCAACCCCAGCCGTCTTCCAGATATTGATTTCTTTTTGATGTGTACCGGACTCATCACTTCGCGAAATAAATGCGCTCTTTGCTTCGGCAATGATTTTAAAGGCATCTGCGGCGGTCGGCGCATTCTTCAATCCCGCGCGACCCTCCGCAGGACCGACAATCACGAAATCGTTGTGCATTAACGCCTCCCTCTTTCCACCCCAGCCCTCGTCCATAAACTTCGTTTCGGCCTGCGGCGAGTGTGTCAAAAGGACGTCGGCATCTCCTCGACGGCCAAGCTCCAATGCCTGTCCACTGCCGACTGCAATGACTTTCACTTTAACGCCGCTTTCACGCTCGAAAGCGGGAAGCAAGACATCGAGCAGACCACTGTCCTGTGTGCTCGTCGTCGTGGCGAGCGTAAGCTCCCTGGATGATGGAGGCTTGGACGCACATCCAGTGAAAAGACAAGCAAAGAACAAAAACGCGAGATTCAGGCTGCGAAACATCTCAATACACCATTTTCCCGTGAACGAAATCTCTCGTCCTTTCATCGGACGGGCAATCAAAGAACGTCTTTCTGTCAGCGACCTCGATCAACCGACCACTCAATATAAGCGCGACTCTCGAAGCCGTTCGCCGTGCCTGGAACAGGTTGTGAGTTGCCCAGACAACGGTCATTCCGAGCCGCTGTTTCTGTTCTTGAATCACGTCCTCTACCAAGGCGACATTTGCAGGATCAAGATGGGCAGTCGGTTCATCCAGAAGCAGGACTTCCGGTTCGACCAGAAGAGCCCGTCCAATCGCCACTAACTGAACTTGCCCGCCGGACAGAGTGCGAGCATCTTGTTTCACGAGACGAGTTAAACCGAGCCGTTCCAGCATGGGGTCCGATCGGTGCTGTGCGGATTTCACTCCTCGAACCTGCAATCCATATTCGATGTTGTACCGAACGGATTCCGACAACATCAGCGGGCGCTGGTGAACCATGGCAATTCGTCGAATGGATTCCAGATCAACTTCATTCCCGTTATAGGAGCGTCCCAACAGAGTGATGGCCCCTGATGATGGCAGCTCCAGCCCGGTGAGAAGACGAAGGAGGGTGCTTTTGCCAGCTCCGGTCGGCCCGACAAGACTGAGGGTTTCGCCAGTGGTTATCACCAGTTTGCCGATTTCGAGGGAAAACGAATCGCTTTGCTTTTTGCAAACTGAGACCAGATCGTAAACAGGGGGTGAGCTCATGGCAGCGCCCGCCGTTGGAAACGGACGATACAGAGATTGATGGTGAGAGCCACGATCAACAAGATTGCGCCGAGGAGCAAAGCGACTGTATAATTCCCCTTTCCTGTTTCAAGGACGATGGCAGTCGTCAGCACACGCGTCTGGCCTTCGATATTTCCACCGACAAGCCAGACCGCTCCAACTTCGGACAGGCTTCTGCCGAACGCTGTCGCCACGGCAAGGAGAATACCTGCGCGTGCTTCGCGTACAATTTCCCAACGGGCCTGGCTGGGTGTCGCTCCAAGCGAGCGAAGCTGTCCTTGCAACTCGGCCGGGACACTCGCCACAGCGATCATCGTGATCCCGATGACAAACGGCAGATCGAGCACGATTTGAGCCAGAATCATGGCCTGTGGAGAGAAGAGCCATCCCAAACTTCCCAATGGGCCGCTACGAGACAGAAGCAAGTAGAGCAACAAACCAACGACCACTGGCGGCAGTGCCATGCCGGTATGGACAAGACTGACAATCAAGGGCTTTCCTGGGAATTGGCTGAGACCCATCCATACTCCCAAGGGGAGTCCGATCAACGAACTAATGAGAACAGCAAGTGCACTCACTTGCAGCGACATCCAGAGGATCGGCCAAACTTGTAAGAACGTTTCCATATGCGAGTATTACAGCCTGTTTATGACATTTCGATCGTACGCGAATTCGATTGCCACGACGATTTTGTCAGCGATCGTACTTGAGTTCGCAAATTGGAAATTCTCAAATTCCAATCCGTGAATTATCAGGTTCAATGCGATGCCTAACAAATATACGAACTGCTGAATGCTACAGTGAAAGTCGTTGAGAACAAATCATGAGCCTGATTGAAGCGACAGTCGAGGGGACAATTCAATTTGACGGAATGCTCGTATTGGATAACCCGACCAGTTTGCCTGCCGGTCGAGTTACGGTCGTGTTGAGGCAACAAACGGAAGCACGACCGATATTTCCTGGCGGTGACAATTTCTTCCAGATGATGGACGAACTCTGGGCGGCTCAGCGTGCACGAAGTCACGCACTCCGGCCCCAAGTAGAGATCAATGCTGACCGTTGCGACATTCAGGAACAAATCGATGACGAAATTGACGCGGCGATTCGTCTTCAGGAGGAGTGCCGACAACGTCGAAAGCAAAACGAAAGCAGGACGATTTCGCCATGATTATCTGCGTCGACACAACATTGTTATCTACTACGTGGAACAAGACCCCTTTTGCCAGCCTAAAGTTGATGCCTGCTTCAAAGCGATTATCGCTCGGGGTGATGCGTTGGTTGCCAGTGATGCCGCTCGGTTCGAGTGTCTAGTCGGTCCATTTCAATCAGGTGATACGGCGGTGGCCAATGACTATCACAAGTTTTTCGATCCGAAAAATGGTATTCAAACGCTGCAGGTGACTTCAGCCGTCTGGGAACGGGCAGCGGAGATTCGAGCTTTGTTTCGACTTCAGCCATTGGACTCAATCCACTTGGCCTCAGCAATTGAACACAGCCGCAGTGTATTCTTGACGAATGACGCTCAATTAACACGTTGCACAGCAATTACCGTTCAAGTGCTGACATAGCTAGCCTGTGAAGGCCGTTTACTGACACCGTTACCGCAACATATTTCGGAACACAGTCACTTCAGGGCGCGTATTCACAATGTACGTTGCGGTTTTTTCAGTCACTTTTCCGTCGGCCAGTTGCAGCTTGATTTTGACTTGAGCGACCAGACTTTCATCAACACTTTTGTCATCACCAATCAGTTCATAATCCAGAAGCTTGGCCCCTCGGCTCCATTCAAGTTCCTCAACAGCGATCGGAGGATCCTCTTCTTGCAGGTCGCCGGGTGATTTTCCCTCTTTCCAACACTCCATCGTTGTCATCAGGGCATTTTGGGCCGTTGCGACATTGACGGGCTTGAATTTGCCACCACATCCC
>JBAXBD010000594.1:0-4292 GCA_037142165.1 Schlesneria sp.
GAGCAGTCGCCACGGCAGAAAAGTAGGCGAGAACAGCCGCAAGTTGCAGTCGAAGTACGAACTGCGATAGCAGTCGTCGCGATCGCATGGCGAAACATCTCCTCGTTTAACCGCGCCTCGCAGAGAAGCGAGTCAACCGGCAGCGATGAAAAGCCCGAGGCATCATCGCTGCCGGTTTGCTATTGCGGTTGTCACAATCGATCAGAAATCGATCTTTGCTCGCACGCCAGCCACGAATGCGTTGTCGACTCGTTGACGGAACGGATCAAGTACCTGAATGTCTGGTGTGACATGGAACCACGGTGTTACTGCGTAGTTGTAATACAGTTCCACACCCTGCTCATTCTTCAGAGGTAACAACCGGGGAGCGAGGTCTTTGAGTGCATTGGTGACGTCAAGATAGTAGTAGCCAACACCAAAGGTGTCTTGCGTTCGACGCTCGAATGGACTCGTGCCACTGAGGCCGACGCTATAAAACCCACGAATCGGGTTCGGATTTCCGTCCGAAACACCGATGTTTCCAAACAACCCGTAAACCTTTTTTGGATCGTTGGGTGATACGTACAACGCCTGGTCAAAATTGTAATTAAAGGACCATGAGCTCGATTGAGTTGTCGTTTTGATACCCAACCCCGTGACGGGATCAAAATAGGGAATTGGCTGCAGGTTGGTGTAAGCTCCCGTGCTGTAAGTACCAATCAGTCCCTGGTGGCCGGGTAGATTGAAAAACCTCGTTGGAAGGTTTAATTGTCCAAGTATCGTCGCTCCGTTGGCGAACAGCGAATCCTTGATTCCGACCGTGGTGGGAACATTGTTCGTGTCCAGGATGCCAACCGACAGGACCGGTTCAAAGTTATGTAATACGGCGAATCCCGCACCGTAGGTCGAATAAGGTGCTGTTCGGGCAACGACCGGTGGGAATATGAACGAGGCATTCATAAAGCCGGTGTTCTGATTCGCACCCGTCAGCGGCTGGTTAAACCCGTCAAGCAAGTTCAGTCGTCCACCGAAGACCAGAAAGTTTTCTGACAGAAACTGAGTCACTTTTACGGCAGTCAAGCCTTCGACTGTTCCCCCCGGTTTAGGGAGCAACATCATCAGGTTAGCAGGCATTAATGCGCCGGTTTGCAGATTGACCGAATTCCCATATCGACTTTCTTCGTGCAGAGTGACGAATAAGCCTTTCCACAAACCGGCCTTCTCGCCGTCAACATTCAGGTAAAGGTCATTGCGTCCACCGTACTGGAAGTTCTGGTTCACTCCCCCCGAGGCGACCCCCTGATAGTACTGCGTATTGCTGAAGTCGATCGTGTATCCGGCGTCCCGCAGATCAGTACGAGCACCACCCCAGTCACCGGTCAGTTTCGTTCGCTCGAAGAGCGGACCTCCGAAAGGAGGAGGCGCCGGAGGACCTGACGGAGCCGCCTGGGCTGCCGGAGCAATCGGCGTCATCGTCAAAGGCGTTAAGGTCGGTACAATCGGCTGAGATGTAGCGTTTGGCTGAGCGTCAAACGGCGTTGGCGCACTATTGGATGCCGGGGCTGGTGCTGGTGTATCATCGTAGGGGACTTGAGCCGAGGCGCTGATGGAAAGGCTCGTGGCGGCGATCCCCGCGAGAAGAGCACGTACCGCACTGCGAGTAAACCGAAATCCTAACGGCATCTTGACGCCTCCCTGCTTTGTTGCCGATTTTGAGCGCATCGACTTTCAATAGCGCGACACCAACTCCTGATTCGCGCAGAAAACGTCTGTTCCTATCGGGTAAGATCCTGTTGCAACGTGAGCGCGAGCATCAACTTGGAAGCGTTACAGCCTCTTCATGTATCCGGTCGATTCGATTATTCCGGATGTATTGGTCGTTCGAGGCGGGGCAACGCCGTAGCGGCGGCATCTTGCCGCCGAGAAGTATCGATTCACCGCTCAAACACAAACCAAAGCCCCACCAAACCAAGGATCGAAAGCATCAAAGCCAGCGTTATACTCATGGGCCAATGTGTCAAAACGGGGCTTTCCCCACGTCGAAGTCGACGTAAAGATCGCCAATGAGACAAAGCCGCAAGAAGTGTCGCAACGATGCCAAACACGATAAGTGTCGTACCGAAGCGGATGGCACCCGTATGCAGCCGAATACTTTCCGCACTCGGTGACTGCTTTTCGAGCGATCGGAAAAATCCCACCATCCCGAATCCAAACCCGGCGATCGATAGCGTCGTTCTGATCCACGCCAGCATCGTTCGGTCTAATGCCAGACTGGTTCGGAAACTTGCCAGACTGACCGGATCGATCGTCTGATTGACATGTAATTCGATCGGTTTCGCTTTGACTTCACTCATGATCCAAACTTGAAAATTTCGATGTAGAACATTTGCCGATTGTCGTTATTGTTACGCGCACAAGTCAACTTCGCGCGTCGGTGTTGCTAACGCGGGTTTGTTTTGAGTTTCCACCCCAGTAAACAATTTCGAAAACCAGACATTGGTTATGTTCTCCAAACCACCAGTCAACAAAAAAACAATCTTGGACTGGTTCCGAATTGCGTTCGCGGTTCGTCTGTTCGCGATGATTTTCTTCACGTATCTCCTCCTCGCCTACCTGATTCTTCCACTGGATTGGCTTCAGTACGAACGAAGACATCCCGCCATCGATACCGTTCCGGCCATCACACATACGACATTAGGAATTCCTGGAGACCCGATTAACGTGGGACTCGTCGGAACGGAACACCAGATCCATACCGCGTTACTGGCGGCAAAGTGGTACCCCGCTGATCCGATTACGCTTAAAACTTCTTTAAAAATTGCTGCGGATACGATCCTCAAACGGTCATATCATGACGCCCCGGTCAGCAGCCTGTACCTGTGGGGACGTAAACAGGATCTGGCTTTCGAGCAGCCGGTCGCAGACGACCCGAGTCGACGTCATCATGTTCGTTTCTGGAAATCAGAGAAACTGGACAGCAACGATAACCCCATCTGGTTTGGTGCAGCAACTTATGACACGAATGTCGGTCTCAGCCACACCACGGGCGAAGTGACTCACCATATCGCGTCTGATGTCGATGCCGAACGCGATAAACTGATTAACGATTTGCTGCGAGTCCTTCAGTTGACCAACGTGTACTGGGTGGATGACTTCCACAAACTCCGACAGGGTAAAAACGGGGGTGGTGACCATTACCAGACGGATGGACGTCTTCGCGTCGGCGTGTTAGTGAATTCACCCGAGAACAAATAACCAATCAACCTTCGTATTGAACCAGGGCGATGATGAAGTTTTACTATCGTTGGAAATTCACTGCGTTACTGATTGTCATCTTGACGCTGAACATGACGCGAATGTTGACGGTCAGTGATTCTCAGGATCCGTTAATTCTGGATCTCCTTGGGGCCGCGATGCTCGCCTCCGCAACAATCTCATTGTGCGTCAATCCCCGCTCGCGCGCGATCGCACTGTCGCTTGGAATTCCAGCGGTCATCTTATCGCTCTCTCGAAATTTGTTTTCGGATCTCCATCTGCGACACGTCGCTCTGATTGGCGGACGCATTTCGAGCTTGCTGTTTCTCGCATTTATCATCTGTGTCATCCTGCAAACGTTACTGACGCAGGAAAAAGCGACTTTCGACCATATCGCCGGTGCCTTCTGTGGCTACGTCTTGATCGGCGTCCTTTTCGCCGAAGCATTTTGTTTACTGGAGGTCCTGGCTCCCCATTCCTATCGCTGGGAGTCACTCAAACAGCGAGGGATCGACGATCAATTACAACGGTGGTTGATGCTCGAATACTTCAGCTTTACGACATTGACGACGCTCGGTTTCGGAGACGTGGTTCCGGAAACACCGACTGCCCGATTTCTCGCCATCTGGGAAGTCATGTTCGGCCAGTTTTATCTCGCGGTCCTCGTCGCAGGTCTGGTCAATCTTCGAGGGGCACAAGAAACGACCGTCTCCGATAAATCATAAAAAATAGGTCCCTGCGACTTTTCGCTCGCAGGGACCTATTGAATGGAGATCAAACTCATTTCGGAAGTTCGAGGGGGAGCCTAGGCCAAGGCGTTTTCGTCAACCCAATTGTCGACGACTTCAACCTCGAGTCTCAGGAATTCCACGAATCAAAAACGCAAAATCAAGACATTGGTTTCTCCGCTTTTTACGGCCGATTGTTCCCTCTAGATTTATTCACCTTTTCTGAATTCTTATTCGTGAAATTCGTAATACTAACGTTTGATTTCTTAGCGCGGCGCGAAGAATTTGTAGAAGAAAAGAGTCCGGGGGCTGACGCACCCCGGCTCGCCT
>JBAXBD010000595.1:0-4282 GCA_037142165.1 Schlesneria sp.
TTGGCCTGCGAAATCAAGGCTGGACAATCACCAGCAAATCGTTCGGCTTCGCCGATTTTGCTGCTCTGGCGGATGTCGACGCCAATGTGCTGGCGGACAACGTCGAGAAAGTCGAGAAACATCAGGGAAAGAAACCCGATGCCTACAAAGACTATCGCAAAATCCTGGACCGGAAAGACATCGATGCGGTGATGATTGCGACACCCGACCATTGGCACACGAAGATTGCCGTGGAGGCGATGCTGGCCGGCAAAGACGTCTACTGCGAAAAGCCGCTGACCCTGACGATCGACGAGGGGAAGCTGATTGAAAAGATCGTCAAAAAGACCGGTCGCGTCTTTCAAGTCGGCACCATGCAGAGAACGGAAATTGACCAGCGTTTCCTGAAAGCGATCGCTCTGATCAAAGACGGTCGCATCGGTACGGTGAAAAAGGTGATCTGCGGTATCGACCGCATGGAAGGATCGCCAGTGATTCCGGAGACCAAAGTCCCTGAGCAACTCGATTGGGACCTCTGGCTTGGTCCCGCCCCGAGTGTCCCTTACCGGGCTCTTCCCGAACTGAGAACCGGTTACGGCGGAGGAGTTCCCCTCTACAGCAATTGCCACTACTCATTCCGTAACTGGCACGAATACTCTGGCGGAAAGCTCACCGACTGGGGCGCACATCACGTTGATATTGCCTGCTGGGCACTCGGAGCCACCGAAACGGGACCGAGTCGAGTCGCGCCAGGCGAATACACGTTGCCGGTCGCATACAAGGATGGCAATCCGACGGTGAACGATCAATACAACGCAGCGACGCGATTCACGATCAATGTCGATATGCCCAACGGTGTCGCGATGGTCATCACCAGCGAAGGGGACAACGGCATTCTGTTCGAAGGGACAGAAGGAAGGATCTTCGTTAACCGAGGAAAACTCACCGGTAAGCCAGTCGATGACCTGAAAGATAAACCGCTGCCCGAAGGGGCCATCGAGAAGATCTACGGTGGCAAAGTCAGTGCGAACCACACCGCCAACTTCATCGAAGGGATGAAAGCCCGGAAGCAACCAATTTCGGACGTCTGGTCACACAACCGGATGCTCGAAATCTGTCACATTTCAAACATCGCCATGCGACTTGACCGCGAAATCAAGTGGGACCCGATCAAACGAGAAATCATCGGTGACGCACAAGCGAATACATTCCTCTCGCGAGAAAACCGCAAGGGTTTCGAAATCAATATGTAAGTGTCACCCAGCACGGGCCACGATTTTTCCTCTGGAAAAATCGTGGCCCGCTTGTATTCGATCGCCTGCAAGAGAATGTCGGCGAGTTCGCAACCTACTGAATTATCTGACCTGTCCGCTCGGGTGGAAGAATCCGGGATTGACAGGATACAGACTTACTTGAGAATCAGGCCTTTATTCGTTGTGAATGAGGGCAAATAATGGGCGATTCGCCGAACCCAAATCTTCCTGTTTCAAACTCAGCGAATTCAAATCGGGGACATCGTCCAAACCAGACTGCCGACCGGATTCGTGTTCAATTCGAAAATCGAAAGCGGCAGCCAGAACTGGCGCCAGACATAAGTTGCTTTCGCCCGGGCGGAGAATTGCATTCGGTTCGTTTCATCGCACATCCGCACGGATTGCATGTCGCGAGGTGGCTGCAAATCCTGTCACACACTCAAGCCCATGTCACCATCGATACGGCGAATCCGGTTCCCGCATTTGCGAATGATTTCGTAGCCGCTCATCCGCTAGTCTCGAGTTCATGGAAATTACCGATGATTCTCAGGTATTTCCTTGGGGGACTCGCGTTACGATTTTTTGAACGTCGCGACAAAAATTCGATTGCACATGCACATTGCGCGTCGGGTAACGGATTCGTCGCCTGGCTCAGTGGGCAACGATACACGATAGGATGTTATGGCTCTGAAATACTCGGAGCCAAACAACGAGGGCCTCTTTATTGCTGGTTAATGAAGCAAATCTTGCACGGTGCCGAACGAATTTCGGCATTTTCGACAGAAACTGGCAACGTCGTTATTAAGCAGTTCGGCGTCCCCGCAGAACGAGTTTATTGCTTTCATCTTGGTTACGACGATGCAACGTTCTGTCCGTTAAATTCTGAACAACGTGGACAGTTGCGCGTGCAGAGAAATCTTCCGGTCAACGAACCGATTTGGGTCGTCAACCGTCGAACTCATCCCCACTATCGCACTCTGGATGTCGTCCAGGGCTTTTTGGACTATTGTCAGCGCAGCGATCGTGGTCGGCTTGTGGTCTTATGCGGAGACTGCGACCCCAACTACACAAATCTGGTCTGCCAGCGAATTCAACAACATGAATGTGGCCATCGAATTACCGTTGTGAAAGAGATGCTGTCCTGGAAGGAGCTCGCGACGTGGCTGCAGTTGAGCGACTTCAGCATCTCAGTCCCGCGAACTGATGGTTTCTCAATTTCCACCCTGGAATCGTTGGGTTGCGCGACGGTTCCCATCCTGGCGGATCTTGCCGCCTATGACAAACTTAGACAGTGTCGGGCGATACGCTGGATCAGTCTGTTTGAACCGAGCGACTTCACGGACATTTTTGCAGACACACAATCCTCGTGGTCGGCGGACCACGAACGGCATCGAAATGAATGCTTGCAATTTGTGAGAAACGGCTTTTCGACGGAAGGCGCAATCCGAGATATTGCGGCGTTCTATCTGGGACATCCTAGTCAGGTCGACATGGCGGTCAAGCGAGCCGCTTAGTGCGTATCAAGACTTATCGTTCCGGTCGCGTGAGAACGCTTCGAAGTCTTCTGAGACGCAGTCTCTTCCCTTGTTTTCGAGACAGTCAACACGCAGTTGGTGACCGAAGACACCTATTTTTCTATTGGCGAAATCGGGTTTTGATAGAATCGACGCCCACCCACTTCGATGAACGCACCGGGCCAGCCGGGATACTCGGATGCTTTGATCCTTCTCTGGATTTCCTGTTCGGGCATTTCCGGGTTGATCCGGAACAGTTCGTACATTTCGGCTTTCGTGTAAGGTTTCCTTTTCCAGGTTTCGTCACTCGCAGGAAGAGTACTCCCTTTCAAAAGGTTAGACATGACCTCATAGAAAAGCACAAGCATCTGAGCCGACGATTGTTTGGCGATGGAATGCACGCTATCGGAAGCAAACACGGGAAATCGCCGGACAGCAATGATCTTTCCGGTATCCACAGCGCGTGTCATGTGGTGGCAAGTCACCCCATACCCCGCTACGGCATCGTAAATGGCGAAATTGTAACAGCCAGTGCCGGGATACTCCGGAGGCCCTGGATGAAAGTTAATCGCCGCGATTTTCGCCTTTTTTAATACGGATTGCGGGATGATCCATGGGGAGAGATACGAAATGATAAAGTCTGCTTCACAGTCACGTACGACATCAGGTAGATCCTGGCCTTGCGTTCCCAGAGCAATTTCGTAGTTGGAAAAATGTTGCTTAACAAACGCCAAGGCTTCTTCGGCGAAAGCATCCTTTCGATTTTTCGACAGGAAAAGAATACTTGTCTTATTCATTTCTCTCGACCGCATTGTCGAAATACCGAAGAGCGGCTTCCGTTTCCGTGAAAGGCGAATAAGAATCCACCGTGAGTTTCCTCATATTCCTGAACCAACTAACAAGAGGGCTCAACAACCTATTCCCCATCAAGGGTAACAGAAAATTCGTTCTTGAAAAAGACCTTTAAGCGATGGCAAATTCTTGAAGAAACTCCGGAAACTCATGGGTCAATTGCATCCTGATGATCGACGCACTCCGCGGAGGCGAATATCTTCCAGTGAAGATCGGGATCAGTAACTTTGAAGGCGATGGCATCAGCCAGACGGGAAAACAATGCTATGAAAAGTACGGATGCCTCAAACTGTCTGACGTGCCTCGCCACCTGTTTCTGCCTGCGAACATCATTCGGAAGCTGCAGATACGGCCACTGTCGTCGGCAGACTGACTCAAAGAATCGAGGTCGGAACGCACGTGATTCTGGCTCAGAGCAACTCTATGGCTTGCTATAAATTCGAAACTCGCACGATTGATTTCATTTGGTGACGCTGGCCCGACATTAGCTCGACGAAGGAATCACCGATGTTGCAGGTTTCGATGCAGATCATTTGAGGCCATTCGGTGTCGCCGAAGTCAGGCATCGCTTTTGCCTTTTGAATCCAAGGATTCCAGACAACCGTCGACAAGGAGTTTTCTTTCGCAATTGTGATCTGACGGTGCAGAGCGGGATCTTCCACATCAACGGCCGCGTCGGTATTC